>NZ_SZXM01000081.1:0-58313 GCF_005281355.1 Citrobacter sp. wls615
CGCATGATGAACATTGAAATACCCGCCCAAGCCAGCGGGAACATGTCGACAAAACCCTGCAGAAAAGTAAACAGCGACCAGAAGAACAGACTGTAAGTGTAGACTTTCTTCGAACCGAACTTATCCAGCAGCCAGCCGCCAGGGATTTGCATCAGGAGGTACGCCCAACCGAAAGCAGAAAAAATATAACCCATAGATACGGCTGAAAGACCCAGCTCTTTTGCCACCTCGGTGCCTGCAATAGAAAGTGTTGCGCGGTCCGCGTAGTTAACAGCTGTAACAATAAAAATAATTAATAGTATCAAATAACGGGTTGGCACCCCTTTCTTTGAAGTAATGGCGTTATCCATCATTATTTTTTCCTCTAATTTTCCTGAGAATATGGTCGGGTATTAATGCAATTAAAGCAGCCAGTGCTTTTCTTTGTACGCCAGAAATAGCTTTTTAAAATCAAAGGCAATTATTATTCAATTTCATTGTATTCCAGAAGGACAATGTGCGCACCGTGCAAAAGCACAACATTTAAATATTAAAATATATACAAACTGTGCATGCGTACCACAGAGGGCGAGCAAGCACACAGATCTGTTAATTATGTACTTTCTAAAAGGCTCAGCGGCATATAGGGTGATTTAGATCACATTAATACTTATAAACCACTGCCACACTTTTAATGAAAGCAAAATAATCACATTTAATTTTTCAGGTTGGAGAATACTGGACAATGACCAACATCGAAATCAGACAAGAATCGCCGAGCCCATTTTATATAAAAGTCCACGAGACAGATAATGTGGCGATCATTGTTAATGACAATGGTTTGAAAGCCGGGACGCGATTCCCGGATGGGCTTGAGCTGATTGAACATATTCCACAGGGACATAAAGTCGCGCTGGTGGATATTCCGGTTCATGGCGAAATCGTACGTTACGGCGAAGTGATCGGCTACGCCATGCGTGATATTCCGCGCGGAAGCTGGATTGATGAATCCATGGTTGAACTGCCAAAAGCCCCGCCATTGAACACCCTACCGTTGGCTACCAAAGTACCGGAAGCACTGCCGCCGCTGGAAGGCTACACATTTGAAGGATATCGCAACGCCGATGGCAGCGTGGGCACCAAAAATCTGCTCGGCATTTCCACCAGCGTACACTGCGTGGCGGGCGTGGTGGATTACGTCGTCAAAATCATTGAACGCGATCTGCTACCTAAATACCCAAACGTCGATGGTGTGGTCGGACTTAACCACCTGTACGGTTGTGGCGTGGCAATTAACGCTCCGGCAGCCGTGGTGCCGATTCGTACCATCCATAACATCTCGCTGAACCCAAACTTTGGTGGCGAAGTGATGGTCATTGGTCTGGGCTGTGAAAAACTGCAGCCGGAACGTTTACTGGAAGGTACTGACGATGTGCAAAGTATTCCGGTAGACAGCGCCAGCATCGTCAGCCTTCAAGATGAGAAGCATGTGGGCTTCCGTTCCATGGTGGATGATATCCTGCAGGTCGCTGAGCGCCATCTGGCTAAGCTGAATCTGCGCCAGCGCGAAACCTGTCCGGCCTCTGAACTGGTCGTCGGCATGCAATGCGGCGGCAGTGATGCATTTTCTGGCGTAACGGCGAACCCGGCGGTGGGCTATGCCTCTGACCTGCTGGTACGCTGCGGCGCCACTGTGATGTTCTCAGAAGTTACCGAAGTGCGTGATGCGATCCATCTGCTGACACCGCGCACCATAAACGAAGAGGTTGGTAAGCGTCTGCTGGAAGAGATGGCATGGTACGACAACTATCTCGATATGGGGAAAACTGATCGCAGCGCTAACCCCTCACCGGGTAACAAAAAAGGTGGTCTGGCGAATGTGGTGGAAAAAGCGCTGGGCTCAATTGCGAAATCCGGTAAAAGCGCTATTGTCGAAGTGCTCTCTCCGGGCCAGCGTCCGACCAAACGCGGCCTGATTTACGCCGCAACACCCGCCAGCGATTTTGTCTGCGGTACACAGCAGGTAGCGTCCGGTATCACCGTCCAGGTGTTCACCACTGGTCGCGGCACCCCCTATGGCCTGATAGCCGTGCCAGTAATTAAGATGGCGACCCGTACCGAGCTGGCAAACCGCTGGTACGACTTAATGGATATCAATGCGGGTACCATCGCCACGGGCGAAGAAACGATTGAGGAAGTCGGTCAGAAGCTGTTCGAGTTTATTCTCGATGTCGCCAGCGGCCGTAAGAAAACGTACTCCGATCAATGGGGACTGCACAATCAACTGGCGGTGTTCAATCCGGCACCGGTGACTTGAACAATATTTTTGAGAAACCATCAGCCAGGTTTCAATAACTTTTATTATTAGTAAGAGCCACCTTCTTAGAAGGTGGCTTTTAATAATGCCCCCTGTAAGGGGAGCTATTGTCACTTTCCGCTTACTACGTTAGTAATTCCATCCGCTGCTCACGTATTTGTTCCATTTACTCCTGATGCCTCACATATCGTCTGATTATTACCTCGTTCACCCCGACAGCATATACAAGGTAGCCACGTGACCAAAAGTGGTGTTGCACCATAACATCTTTCTTATGTGTGGGAATCGATTGTAGAGCCTGATGGCGCTGCAGTCTTTCAGATACCGCATCAGAGTAGATATCGATATTTTTAGTGGCATTATTACTACAAGATGTACATGATCTGGCTGAAATTTTAGCGCCAGAGCCTCGCAATCCTTTATTCCGACTTGTGGTGGTAAGCAGAGATATTCCAGCATAGGTATGCTTCAGGTTATAGCCTTAAATAAAAAATCACCATCTCCCTAGGGAGATGGTGATTTTTTATTTAGAGTTGTTGCTAATACAAGCACCAGTTTGGAGCTATCATATAAAAATATATTAATCCTCTTACTATAACTTTTGCAGTTTATCTTACTTGGATATTTAACTACACAAGGATAATATATATAGTAAAATAGCCAATAAGAAGATTTATTCAATCCACTTTTAGAACGTTATACCTAAGTCAGATCCCATACTGGAAATATATTTCACTTACAATTTGCCTGGGAGTAACATCACCCTTTTACATTCACGCCCTTATAAATAAACAATATCAGACTAAACAATATAAGAAACCACAATGATATTCAACGTAATATGATACTGAAAAACCAATCTATAAAGATAATATAAAATTCATTGTGTATCATCAAGTTGCGTTGCGATATACAGCATTACTCTATTTTCAAATTTATCAAGATCTAGCTCAGTTAAATCAGCTATCTTTTTTAATCGATATTCAAGAGTATTTCTATGAATAAATAATGCTTTTGATACCCGTTGAGGTTGAAGATCATAGCGGAACCATGCGGTCAGAGTTTTTAAAAGCAACCCGTTTTTATCTTCTAACTTCAATCGGTTAACCGGAGATAAAATCTCACTGGCCTGCCAGCTATCTTTCAGGCTATTGAGTAGAACAGGCAACATTAACTGCTGGTAAGAATAGCAACGCGCCTTTGGCATACGCTGCTTCCCTACAAACATTGAAGCCTTTGCCGTTCGCCAGGAACGGGCAATACCGCCTTCCCCCGGGAAATACTTCCCCTGAGAAACACGAAATACTAAAGAGTTATTTTCATTTGTGCGAGATATCAGTTTATCTATATGGTTAAGATGTTCTTTCTCATCCAAAACATTATTATTCAACGCAGGTAATAATATAGCCATGCTTACTGGTGATATAATAGCAATCAGATTATTTTCATCTTGTCCCACCAGAATCTTTTGTAAACTCTGAAGTACAGATATTATTTCAGTCGAATCAGACTGTCCATTTCTGAGATCTCCTTCAATAAGGATCGCAACTCTGGGCAAATGGATATTAACCCGAAGCTTCTGAGCCCAGACATGATGTGTCGGTGAATATGATTCAGATTTAATAATGCTCATCACAAACTCTTCACGCAAACGATTATCATGAGTTAAAAAAGATATAAGACGAGCCTGCTCTAGCATCATTTCAGCCGCCATGCAGACTAACTCTCCAAACTTTATTAATAAATCAGGATCACCAGTAAGACCAATTACACCGACAACCTCACCATTCAGGTGTAAAGGGAGATTAATACCTTGATAGACACCAAATAAACGCCGAGCTACGGAATCATCAATATTTAGCACTCGGTTTTGAGACAAAACCAGAAGCGCACCCTCATGGATTTTTCCAATTCTCTCAGCGTCTCCGCTACCAACAATTCGCCCGTGGGCATCCATGATATTTATATTTATATCAATGATATCCATTGCCCGGTCAACAATATCTTGTGCTATTTTTGATTCCAGATGCCAGCTAGTCATAAAAACTCCAGTTAGCAAAAGTTCATGATAAAAAAATCTATCTCTAATAGCATTAGCATAACGCACAAAGAATTATAACGAATATAGTGATCATTGACAACATGCCGGTGGTCATGGGTACTATTACCAGACGAAGGATTGTTGTTTTACTGGTAAAAGTATGGACTTAATCACAGTAATTTATTTAGGGAAAGCTCTGCTCGCCACAAAAAATTGGATTAACTTTTTATCATATTGATATGTAGCGTGTTGTAGAAATGTTCTGTCGGATTGCAAAATGAACTTTTTTTATGTTTTACACTCGAGGCGCTGGGAATATTCTCATAAAAAATCCATTTCTAACCCTTCTCACGATATGGATTTTCCCTTTTCACATTACTTATTAATCAATTAATAACAGAATAATCAACAAAAGTTAAATATACATGAGAGAGTAATGAAGCAGAACATAAGCATAAACCCCCCCCATCTAATACCTCTGTGATGGGGGGCGAATACACCATTTGATGTAAAAGGAATGCATGCTGCTTTTCAGCAGCTTTAATATAATCATAAAAAAGAAGGATTAAAAGAACCATACTCCACCTCGTCATCATTTTTACACATACGCCTAAAAACCATAGTGGTTTATTGTTACATTTCCCAATTTAATCATATGTAACAGAAAACAGAGGTGATACCATATACTACACTTTATATTAATGTTATACAGTTATCACTTTTCTGTAGCAGAGTGATATTGTATGTCAGTAGTTAATATCAACCCTATGCTCTACATATAGGTGCAATCAAAATAACTAACAATGAAGACGGGATACAAAGAGGTCTATCGTCATCATGTTCTACACAACACGTCTTTTCAGCCTGGGCGAGTCATGCAAGCAGAGCAGTCATTACAACGAACAGTTACACGGTTGTGCATTCAGTGCGGGCTTTTTCTATTGCAACACGGAGCGGAGAGCGCACTGGTAGATGAGCTCTCGAGCCGCCTTGGGCTGGCATTAGGGATGGACAGCGTGGAAATCGCTATCTCCTCTAATGCTATTATTCTGACTACTATAAAAGACGGGCAATGCCTGACCTCTACGCGTAAAAATCAGGACCGCGGTATTAACATGCACGTGGTCACCGAAGTTCAGCACATTGTCATCCTTGCAGAACACAAATTGCTAGATTACAAAGGCGTCGAAAAACGTTTTAGTCAGGTAAAACCACTCCGCTACCCTCCCGGGTTAGTAGCATGGATGGTTGGTCTTTCCTGCGCCTGTTTTTGCAAGCTGAACAACGGTGGGTGGGATGGTGCAGTGATTACCTTATTTGCCAGCATGGTGGCGATGTATATTCGTCAGAGCCTGGCACAGCGCCATTTGCATCCGCAGATCAACTTTTGCGTTACCGCATTTGTCGCGACCACGATTTCCGGACTCTTGCTGTATCTGCCAATCTTTGGCCAGACGCCAACAGTAGCCATGGCTGCAAGCGTATTGCTCCTGGTTCCCGGCTTTCCACTGATCAACTCCGTGGCGGATATGTTTAAAGGCCACATCAATACGGGTCTGGCTCGCTGGGCTATAGCCAGCCTGTTGACGCTCGCAACCTGCGTGGGGGTAGTCATGGCACTGACACTTTGGGGGCTTCGCGGATGGGTATAATCGACTTCATTCTCACGCTGATGCAGGATATGCTGCTTTCCGCGATCCCCGCAATGGGGTTCGCAATGGTCTTTAACGTCCCGCACCGCGTCCTGCCTTGGTGTGCGCTGCTTGGCGCACTCGGTCACGGTTCGCGCATGGCAATGATGATCGCCGGGGTTAATATTGAATGGGGAACCTTTATCGCCTCATTGCTCGTCGGTAGCATCGGCATTCAATGGTCTCGCTGGTATCTGGCGCATCCAAAAGTATTTACTGTTGCGGCGGTGATCCCGATGTTCCCGGGAATTTCAGCCTATACGGCGATGCTCTCTGCAGTGAAAATCAGCCACTTTGGCTATAGCGAACCATTGATGATTACGCTACTGACCAATTTCCTGAAAAGCTCGTCGATTGTGGGCGCACTTTCTATCGGACTCTCCGTGCCTGGCTTGTGGCTCTACCGAAAACATCCACGCGTTTAATATCAGTGACATGCAAATCCCTGCCGATGAGGTCTCGGTCATTATAAATAACACTCCCATCATCCAGAATTACATCCAAAAATATTTTTCATTCAAGAATGCACCTTATATACAGCCTGCGCAACTTGTACATCGCCAATCTGCAGCATTAAGAGCTTGATAAAAAAATCTGAAAAAAGGTTCTTCTATGGGCACTGAGTTATCTTCGAAACAATCTGCAAGCCATTCAATATTCGCCAGAATCCAGTCATCCTCATCTAATCCTTCTAAAAACAATTCGTCATCAGGGTCAATAATTGAGTAAATGGCCAATGTCCCCATATGACAATCTCTCCTTTTCTCAGGGAGGATAAACGGGTTATTTCTGAAACTGATAATCCAATGCCCATGGCATAATAGATTGCCATTCCTGCTCCATTTAGCGACAAAAGGGTTTTTCATTTACAAACCACTTTAAGGTTAATACTATTAATCAACAAACTCACCCACATATCACATATATCTCAATACAATAGCATCAGTTTACTCTCTAAATAGAAATTTAACCAGCCATTATTGCCCCCTAAATATGTGTTTACAGGAATGATATCCCAACGGATATCATCTGTGCTTTCGCCAATATGTTAACAATGATATTTGTGCAAAGACACATTTACTTTACCACCAAAGAATGCGATATATTTGACAATATAAAATAAAAACCACTTTTCTTTAATCACTTATTATAGTTTAAATTAGTCTGTCGCTATAAAACTCTGAATACACAAATAAGCACTTTGTTATTCGTCAAAAACGATATTATTCTTACATAAGCGGAGTCAGTTATGAGTAAAGTTGCTTTGGTTACTGGAGGTAGCAGAGGTATTGGTTTTGCTGCAGCAAAGGCGTTATATGACATCGGATATACTGTTATTGTTGCTGCCCGTAATGAAGAAAGCTTGCAACAATGTGTACAAGGTTTTTCACCGGAAAGATTTATCCCTATGGTGGCAGATGTCACTAAGGAAGTGGCAACACAGTCATTATTTCGTGCTATCAGAACACGCTTTGGTAGACTGGATCTTTTGTTTAATAATGCGGGTAATAATAGTCCGGCACAAACAATAGAAGAAATTTCATTCGATGAATGGTTGCGAGTGTTCAGTGCAAATGTACACTCCACTTTCTTGTGTGCGAAGGAGGCTATTAAAATCATGAAAGACCAAACGCCAATGGGAGGACGTATCATCAATAATGCTTCTGTTTCTGCTTTAACACCTCGACTCTATACTGCACCATATACAGCATCTAAACATGCTGTGACTGGTTTAACTAAGGCTATCTCACTTGATTGTAGAAGATTTAATATTTCTTGCGGCCAAATAAATATCGGCAACGCTGAAACGGCACTATCTGGCAGAATGAGAAAGGGCGTTTATCAGGCTGATGGTTCTGTAAGCGCAGAAGATATGATGAGCGTAAATGACGTGGCTACTGCTATACAGATGATGGCACAGCTACCAGTTACGACAAACGTTTTGGAAATTACTATCATTGCAAACAATATGCCATTTGTTGGGCGAGGGTAATAGAATTCGGAATCATATAGGATTATGACAAGTGAGCAATAAAATCCTTAAAACTCGGAACCATATTTTTTATATATCCAGTAACTGCTGAAAATTTTGAAGATAAAAAACGAAAATATATGTTGATAAAACGTATGTATGTTCTGAAATTATCAGTAGCGTTCAGTCTCTATCCTGACACAGTGTTGTCAAACCAGTTATAGAGCATTCAGCCATCGACGTATGCACCGGTTTTGTCATTCGCATACCTTGGTGTCATCCCGAGCCGCGCTGTAGCCGCCAATTTCCCCGCATTAAGCGTATGCGGTCAGGCCGGGGTGGCTGCGGCTCTTACTGTTGGCGTAACCGATCATCAAACCCTGGAGCCAGCAATCCAGACCATCGGTACCCCATTGTGCGATATCGCCGCCCAGTTGCATCACAAAACGGTTGCTCCGTGTGCTAATTTCCCCGATACTTTCTTTAAAACGCTTATGTTCGCTCGATGTAGCTCATCCACAATCTGATGACCTTCTGCTCGCCGGCCAACGTCTCGGAGTATTGGATTTCTCCCTGACGATCGTGAAAGCAGATGGCGTACAACGTATTGGCGGCAAGGATGTTCGTTTGATAGCAGTCGGTTTCCGGGCGATACTGCTGTTAATCCGCAGACGGTATAACAGGCCTATTCGGATCTGTTTGAGACTGCATACTGGTCAGGTACCAGTTGCTGTCTTTTGTATAACATTATAGCCATATTCTCCCACCACAATGCGCCCTGATTTATCGAAGGTACCATCAGAATTACTATTTACTGTTACAACCTCTCTCCCCTCCACTGTGGAGGCACCGGAGCCGCCCAGGTTGTTATCTGTAACCATGTATGTCCGGATGTGTTGCAATTAACAGTAAGACGTTCTGTCGCCTGAGTTATCATCATGTAACTCAGTATTCAGAATGAGAATACCGTATGCTCCAGTATAGTTTCCATTTATCGTCAGCGTTTTTAGATGCTCCGTTTTCCTGATGAATCAAGTCGTCCGGCATTATTAATACTTCCCTTAATAGTGCTATCACCCAGAATTGAAGCTAAATCCGATATAAATACCAGTAGCTTATTCCCCTTCTCCGATTACTGTCCCAGATGTGGTAATGTTGGCATTAGAACCAAAATTTTAAATAATACCAGCAACGGGTCTAACAGATGCTTGTAAAGCATTAGATATGAACCATGTATTAATGTTAACGCATCGCATAGTACTGAATCCTCCTCCAGAATTATATATAACTGCTCCCCCTAGCAAGTTTGTTCGGCACTCACACCCGTGGAGAAAACATACGTATCATCAACATATACCTCCCAAGTTTTATCTTCACAACTACCAGCATTCACCTGACTTGTTAAATACAAATAAATATAGCCCATAGTGTTAAGAGTTGTATCAATATTTTACTGCCCAGAATTTATGTTGATATCCTCAATAGTTAGAATTAGTCCCTTCGATATTTTCTCGCGACCTTCAAATGAAAGTGCGCGATAAATTATTTTACGAGTATGGTGCAAATTGGTGCTCGGATTCTGTACGACTTTATAAGTGAATGATTAATATCGGCCACTTACTACACTACAGTAAAAAAGGATATGTATTAATATTGATGTGGCATATATAATCACTTTCATCGACACCTCCAGAAAGTTGGGAAAAACACCAATAAATTAATTTAATTTCTGGGTATTTGTACAAAAATGATAGCATAATGGAATATCACTCTTTTAATGTTCATTTTTACGATTATATTTATATTGCTGGCTGGTTCCATGCCGGAACATCATTTCACTGTTAATGTTGAGTGATTCAGTTGCTGCAGCAACTACAGGCTATGACCGGAAGGTGGTTGTGGGGACAACATCTTCTTCGGCACCAAGTGTTATAAGGGTTTACTCAGACATGCTGTTTTCTGTTGTTGAAGGGGGAGGGAGTTTCCTTCGCGCCAGTACCGGTGCTACTTCAACAGCAGATTATCGTTTATCCCATGCTCACGTGTGTGGTGCGCTACAGAGATCTCTGGTCGATATAAGAATTGAACCATTCTAATTTTGATCTTAACAGGATAATTAGGGCTTTTTTACACACAGGGGTTAATGATTTCATGGATAGCGTCCGCCATATTTAGTGTCCACTATCCTCTCAGGAATTTCCAGATGGTACTGGAATTATGCTTACGTTACTTATCAGATCCCGGAGAAATCAGTGTCGCTGAGAAAAATAGACATTAACGACAGACGCACGTTTACGAAACCGAAATGGGCTGAATTAAACAATGCTGCAACAGAGGCAGAAATCAGTGGTAAGTATTATCTTGCCCAGGTACTCTGGAAACAGGCTTTCTGGGCGGCGACTTCTGGGATAAACCGTAAATATGCCTATGCAAAATCCGCCGTATGTCTGAAACAGATAAGTGATATAAAGCGTAGCAAAAATCGAGGACGAACTACATAGTATCAGATATTCTGCTAACCGGTTTCAGAATGATTACCGTATTAATAGCCGGAAATCAAACAATATAACTTTCTGTGTCAGATTTTTAATTCATCACCTGTTCTGTTCATCTGTAAGCAATGAGATGGTCTTCCCCCTCCTTCACGGCATCTCTCAATACCGTCATGATAGTGGTGGATTTAATCAACATTGAAAGGGTGAGAAACCATGTCAAGGCTGAACATTATTTGAATTTATCTCGCGAAAACAAATTTTTATCTTTTCAGCATTTCATCGGAAGGCAAGCCTAGTGGAAGAGTTAAGCTCTCTCGTGAAAAGTTGATTGACTGGTTTGCGACACAGTCCAGGATGATTTTCGCCATGGGGTCAGTCCAAATGCCCACCGAGAATGCGGGCTTCTTCCATGTCCAACCATAACACTTGCTCACGAGCTAATGTATCAGAAATACGGTGTTGCTTAGCCAGATGGTAAACCGCTTGGCGCGAGGCTACAACAGCCTTAAGACGCATGTTGCGGGAAATCTCCTGTTCACGCGCCAATGCCTCTGATGACTTTTCCTGTTCATCTTTACCTGACTGCCGTAGCAATGAAATCGACAGGCGATCGGCCATATTTGTGTACAACGTGATGTCGTCCGGATGCTCCGCGGCTAACTCCTGGCACGTTGTTGCTATACTTTTCAACGCCGCATTCAATATTGCATCCTGAACAATCGTACGTTCTCTCAATACCTGGTCATTAGCAGGATGGTGCTCTTTTTTCAGGAGAAGAGGCAACCCCACGCTTGCAATCACCAGGGAAAACAACAGCACAATTGCGGCCAGGCAAATAGCAAGCTCGCGGGCAGGAAATGGCGAACCATCAGACATCGCCAGTGGCAGTGTCATAACACCAGCCAGTGTGACAGCCCCACGAACGCCTGCGACAGATATAGCAAGCATGATCCTTTTACTGATTTTTGTGCGTTGCTTGCCACGGCGCCTGGCAAAAAACTCCCCCAGCTTCAAAGAGACAACAACCCAGAGCAGTCGGGTCAGCACGAGCCCCAGACAAATCAGTGCACCATAAATCGGCAACCAGTACAACTCACGCCCGCCACTTTCATCGGCAGCCAGTTTTAGCCCCTTCAACAGTACAGGCAGTTGTTCTCCGAGCAGAACGAACATCATTCCGTTCAATGTGAACCGCACCATCGTCCATACCGCCTGACGCTCAACCCGGGTCGTTGCCTGCAAACGTCCCGACATTTCGACATAGCTCATGCAAATACCTGCGGCGACTGCAGCAAGAATTCCTGATACCTGCATATATTCAGCTACGGAATATACAAGAAACGGTACTATGAGACTCAACAACACATCATTACCTGGTGCCACACCAAATTTGCGCCGGATAATCCCATTGCCATACATCAATATCGCAGTTAATCCTGCACCAATTGTAATACCCGCTAACGACAGCCACAGGAATGACAGGGTCGCTTGAGACAATGAAAAGGAGCCCGTCACAGCAGCCGCAACATTCAGCGAAAACTGGGTCATTACCTGGACCGTTGCAGGGATAGTGCGCTGGCATATTATTTGTGCGGTGCTCAAGCGAACCCTCTCCACGATAATGCCGTTATTCGGTCTTATTCTGGTGTCATTGACGGGAAGTGCAGTAGCCGTCGAGAAAGTGTTTGCCATCCCGGGGCTGGGCAGAGCAACGCTCGGTGCCGTTGTCGCACAGGATCTTCCTGCGTTGCAGACCGGTATTCTATTCCTGCTGATTATCGCATTTATGTTTGGCATTCTGGCCGCGGGGATCAGATACCTTATTCTTGGCAGCGCATTACGTTCGTCATCTCTGCCGGTAACCACTGAGCCGGACGACAGTAACAGAAAACTGTTGATTGTATTACCGGTGATCTGTGGCGTCGCACTGACTCTCCTTCTGCTGGCCGGATTACCACGTGACCCGTACACGTCTGAGTTTCTGCGCCTGGCACCGCCTTCTCTGGCACTGCCCTTCGGTGCAGACGCCATGGGGCGTGATTTACTGGCGAGAGTAGCGCACGGTACGGTGCACACCTGCTTTCTGGCACTGATGGTCTCGATGATTTGTTTGGTTCTGGGATTAGTGATTGGCCTTTTCCCCCGGGTATTCGTGGGGCCAACCGAGATGGCGAATGCCTTACCCCCGGTTATTGCGGGGTTACTGGTCGTTTCGGTGAGCGGCCCCGGCAGTTCAGGTGCTGCCATTGCAATAGCGGCTGTCGGCTGGGCTCCTCTGGCGACACACACTGCCGCACTGGCAACAGAGATACGTGCCAGAGCTTATATCAGTATGCTGCCCGTTCTGGGTGCGGGCTGGCTACGCCAGAATCTGTTCTATGTTTTTCCTGCACTCATTGGCCCTCTTTTCCGTCATGCCATGCTGCGATTGCCTGGAATCGCGCTGGCATTAGCGTCACTGGGATTTCTGGGGCTGGGGGCATCACCACCTGAGCCGGAATGGGGCAGAGTTCTCGCGGAAGGCATGCCCTATCTTGAACGCGCGTACTGGGTCGTACTAGCTCCGGCGAGTGCCCTGGCGCTTTTATCCGTGATGGGGGTGAGTCTGGCAGGCCTGACCAGTAAGAAGCATTCAAGGATACAATGAGTTATCGTCGGTACTCGTTTCACGTTGAGGCACGGCAAGTATGGTATCCTCAACTCTCCCCTTAAATGGAGGGGCCTGTGCCTTTATGACATAATTTCGCACCATTATACTGGCGCAGTATCCCTGGCAGGGATAAAGTAGACTTCTGAGGTTATTTGAGGGGATAAAAATGAAAGTACTGAGTATCGTTGGCGCGACGCTGTTAGTGACGTCTTTTCATGCCGCGGCATTTGTTTCAACATCACCAGTGCCTGTCGGGCAACAAATAAACACCACGAGTGCCGTGAACAACGGGCATGCAATACCGTCGGAAGCGATAAATGCCGATGCGACACAAATCATACCGATAGCTGGCTGTAATTGCGCATTTTGTACCTCACTACGCAGCGTTAACCTCTAATCTCCTTTCAGACTTGCGCGAACGAGTGATAAGCTCAGGTCTGAAGTCAGAGGACTGAGTCGTTACACATCACATGATGTTGTGTTTGTAATGGGCGCCTGACAAAGACATGCTGATTCCGCCACAATGGGGGGCTAGTTAGGGTAGAATATGTGTTAGTCACGGGAATGAATTTGTTGGTGTTGTTTCCGATGAGCTCAAACAGTTTTGACATGCACAATTATTATCTACCAGCCACACGAAAGTTAATTTTTTTCATAAATTGTTGATGGTTACCCTGATGTTTTATTTCTGGCCAGGCAGGCTAATTAACCTAAAGTGACGGGTTACCCGGGGTTGTGAGATAAAGCTGAGAGAGTAGTGTTGTTTCCATAAATTTCCCCGCATCAATCTACTGATTAGCTTAACTGTTTGTTGTTATTCCATAATGTGCTGATTTTAAGTGGAAGCATACCAAGCTCAGTATGAATGAAGATATTCGTATACCCGTTACTGCTACGACGAAATTCCAGAATCAAACAAGACTACATTACTGAACAATGCTCTAAATTTTCAGCCAAGAGCACAGCTTGCGGATAGCTGGTTTAAATCTTTCCTCTACATTCAGGGCAAATAACTTTAACTTCAATATCTTTTTTTTGTACAGCACAACCATAATCTATTGCCTTTTCCTCAATGTAAGTATGGATGAGTTTGTCAGTATGTTGAATTATTATTCCGCAATTTGAGCAAATCAAAAAAATGGTCACAACATCAGATGATAAATTATTTTTTTTAATGAATTTACTACAGTATTCTATTTTTACGATAACCCCTGCCTGTTGCAAATAATCCAGAGAACGATAAACCGTAGCCGGTTTTGCATTCGGATTATATTTCTTCATTAATTCCAGAATCTGGTATGCGCTAATGCCTTTTTCTTTAGCATGACTGACAAAATTATAAACTCTCTCCCGGAGCGGTGTGATTCGTACCTTCTTACTCGCCATCAGCTCTCTCAGCCCGGAACAATCCGCAGACGATAATGTAGTATTCCTTGTACTTAGAGAAGATGGACTATTACTCATTGAGCCTCCTGTAATTTTCAAGCGATGTTTTCTTTTCTTGTCCTGAAACGATGGAAATCTACTGATGTTGTGATCGTGCCATGTAAGTAAAGAAGAACTGGCAAATTTAATTGTTACGTTATAACATAACATATGATAAGTGAGGTGCCAATGTTTCTCTTACTGGAAAAAGCCCATGCAGGTGCAGTTTTTAAACTTGAAGATATCCTGGCAACAATACCCTGGGATTCTCATGGATTGATCGCTGCGATTGCACAGCAATATGACACTGGAGAGGTGTTGATGCTGGCCTGGATGAATCAACAGGCTCTTGATGAAACCTTATTGACTGGCAGAGCCTGTTACTGGTCGCGATCCCGATCATGCCTTTGGCGAAAAGGTGAGACCTCCGGCTGCGTTCAGCAAGTACATGATATCCGTCTGGATTGTGACGGAGATGCGGTACTACTGCTTGTGGATCAAAAAGGTGGAGCCTGCCACACAGGTCGGCGGAGTTGTTTTTACAACGCCGTTAAAGGCGATGAGCTAACCGTGCTCAACGCTCCTGGTTAATCCGAACACAACGAATATCTGAGGAGATGTAAGGTAATGTCCGAAGTCAGTGCAAATTTTCATGGCGATAAACGCCTGCCGGTTACCGTACTTTCGGGATTTTTGGGAGCAGGGAAAACGACACTGCTTAACCATATTCTGAACAACCGGGAAGGCCGTCGTGTTGCTGTCATTGTTAATGATATGTCTGAGGTGAATATTGATGCTGCCCTTGTGAGGGAAGGTGGTGCAGAACTCTCCCGGACTGATGAAAAACTGGTAGAAATGAGCAACGGTTGCATTTGCTGCACGTTGCGCGAAGATCTTCTTCTTGAAGTTAATCGTCTGGCAAAAGAAGGGCGTTTTGATCAGCTTGTCATTGAGTCCACCGGTATATCTGAGCCTCTGCCTGTTGCTGAAACATTTACCTTTGCGGGCGATGACGGTGAAAGCCTTTCGACGGTGGCCCGCCTTGACACCATGGTCACTGTGGTGGATGCGTACAATTTTCTGAAGGACTATGGTTCGCAAGACAGTATTCAGTCACGCGGAGAATCGTTAGGTGAAGGTGATGAAAGGAGCGTGGTTGACTTGCTGATTGATCAAATCGAATTCTGTGATGTGCTGATCCTCAACAAAGTTGACCTGATTCGCGACGGTGCGCGAGAGAAGCTGATGGCTATTTTAGTGTCTCTCAATCCTCAGGCAAAAATAATTATTTCACAGTTCGGACAGGTTCCTCTGGACGATGTGCTGAATACCGGACTTTTCGATTTTGATAAAGCGGCTCAGTCCCCTGGGTGGTTAAAAGAGTTGCGTGGCGAACACACACCTGAAACCGAGGAATATGGCATTACGAGTTTTGTATTCCGTGCCCGCCGTCCTTTCCATCCCACTCGCTTCTGTCATTTTCTGGAAAATGAACTTGGCGGTGTAGTCAGATCGAAAGGTTATTTCTGGCTGGCGAGTCGCCCGGAGTACGCCGGAAGCTGGTCACAGGCGGGAGGAGTAGCAAGACAGGGGTTCGGCGGAATGTGGTGGGCAAGCGTGCCCAGAGATCGCTGGCCGGAAGATGAACAGTCGCTGAAGTTTATCGAGGCAAACTGGGTCGATGGCATTGGCGATGCCCGCCAGGAGCTGGTGTTTATCGGGATAGAGATGAAGGAAGCTGAACTGCGCGCAAAACTGGGTGCAGCGTTGTTAACCGACAAAGAGATGGCAGAAGGCCCACATCTCTGGTCTCAATACCCTGATCCTATTGAATCCTGGTTTGAAGATAAAGTAACCCTATAGAAGGGCGATGTGAAGAAATAATCACAAAAGCGTTGAAATCACAGCTCCACTTTTAAGACTGTTGCTATAAAGATATATGCTTGGGCAGGAATGCACTCAGCACGCTAAATGGTCAAGTTTCATGGGAAGCGGAGCTACGTGGGCACCAAATCACGCCAGCGCTGGTTGTTTTATGCGTATGACAGGATACGGAAGACAGGCGTGGCACACGTCCTTGGTGAGCACACTATGGCCACGCTGGAGCGTCTTCTGAGCCTGCTGTCACCCTTTGATGGGGTGGTATGGATGACCGATGGCTGGCCGCTGTATGAGTCTCGCCTGAAGGGAAAGCCGCACGTAATCAGCAAACGTTACACGCAGCGCATTGAACGGCATAACCTGAATCTGAGACAGCATCTGGCAAGGCTTGGACGAAAGTCACTGTCGTTCTCAAAATCGGTGGAACTGCATGATAAAGTCATCTGACATTATCTGAACATAAAGCACTATCAGTAAGTTGGCTGAATTACCTATCTTATTGAAGCCTCTATCTCAGCCTTGCATTGAAGCAAAGAGCTAAGTAGAAGGTCGAGCTTTTCCTCAAATCGGATTGCAGGAACTGCAATTGAAACTGCGTAATGTTCATGAAGACCAATATCTAAATGAACACCAATTCCACAAACACCTCTTGCATGCTCCTCACAATCAATAGCGTATCCTGCTTCGCGTGTTTCCCGCAGTTCCTCAAGAATTTCTGGCAGTGTTGAAAGGGTGTTTTTGGTCCTTACATCCGGCCGTGTTCCAATAAGATCAGATACTTGCTTATCGCTAAAATTAGCCAGAATAGCTTTTCCATGAGCAGTACAGTGGCACGGGAAAGCAGTGCCAACAGCCGAAACCACTCTAAGCTCTTGGTCTGAAGTGTATTGACTAACTGAAACAGCGTGACTCCCTCTATAAACACTTAAATCAACAGTTTCACGAGTTCTTCGCCCAAGCGTCTCAATGGATGCTCTTGAGAGAGAAATAATGTCAGTGTGTGCTGAAGCTGCGAGACGTGCTAGGGCAGGTCCTAACCTAACCCCTGAAGCACCTGCAATGAGTAATTGCTGCGATTCCAGCGAGGTGACCAATCTATGGACAGTTGTCCTAGGCAAAGCTGTCTCACGAGAAAGCTGCGAAATAGTTCGACCGCCCGGGTGTACTTCAAGAGCATGAAGAATTTTCGCAGCCCTAGCGATAACTTGAGAACCATTACTTTCTGCATCACTGCTCATATCTCACCCGTCAGTTCAAGTGCGAAACCTCAATCACACCTATTATCATCCATTATATGGACAACGCGAGGGTTTAGTTTAATGACGGCATTGACGAAATGAAAGCTTATTTTGACTAAATTTGGTAAATGCCACATGATAATTAAACTTCAACCAATTGATTTATATCATAAAAATTAAATCTCACAACAATTTAATTAATGATAATTCATTTTGCTTACATTCGACTTACCTTTCAATCGTTGACTAATAAACGCGGTAGCCCGAAAATGCAACCATCTAACGGATTGCATGACCATCATTCGGATAATTGAGGGGGTGTTATGAATGAAATGAACAAAATGGGGGCGTTTACGCTCTTGGCGGTTGCATGCCTTACTATCATGGTGGGCTGCGTAATCGTTCCCGGACTGACAGAAGTCGCAGAAAATCTTGGCACACCGTCTGCAGCAAGCTGGCTCGTCACCGTACCATCACTAGGGGTTGTAGTATTTGGTCCATTAGCCGGCAAATTCATCGACAAGGCCGGGGCCTATAAGGCACTCTCTTGGGGCCTTTTCCTTTATGGGCTTTTGGGAACCGCAGGAGTTTTTCTTCATGGACTTGTAACGGTAATGATTGATCGCTTACTGCTTGGGGGAGCTACGGCAATTGTAATGTCAGCAGGAACAGGGTTGATTTCTACATTTTACAGCGGACGGTCTAGATTAAAAATGATTGCATCGCAAGGCATGTCTATTGAATTGGGAGGGGTGATATTCCTATTCATTGGAGGGACCCTAGCTACATTAGGTTGGCAATGGCCATTTGTATTGTATCTTGTCAGTTGGCTCTTTCTTGCTATGCAACTCATTTTTATTCCTGAACCATCTTATGAAGTTTCTGAAAAGAATGAGGTGCTTGATGGCTTATCTAAACCAGAAACAATCGGAAGCCTGAAGCCAGTATTTATCGCAGCAGTATTCTCTATGATTTGTTTTTTCACCGGCATCATAGTGATTCCTCAACAATTCTACAAAATGAGCATAGGCTCAGCGGAAACTGGTTACTATCTGTCATTCATTTCACTAGTAGCAGTTGGCGCCGCAGCATTGATGCCAAAAATAGTTGACCGCATTCATGAGTTTGGAACTCTTTACGCTGCTTTTGCGTGTTATACATTGGCTCACATCATCTTTTCCATAGCTTCTTCTGTTTCGATATTTACAGTAGGTGGTATCTTGATGGGATTCGGTTTTGGATTGTCTGTACCGCTTGTTAATCACATGACCGTTGAGCAAAGCCATATGAGTGTCAGAGGGCGAAATCTAGCATGGCTTTCGATGGCGATTTTTTCCGGTCAATTCCTTTCGTCGTTTATGGAGTTCATACCCGGAGATTCATCTACTGTATTCTTAGGTGCAGCTATCGTTGGGGTTATAGTTATTTTTATATTGGCAGGAAATCACTGGTCGCGCCGCCGTAAAATCGCATAAGTGCAATATCTATGCTTCCTAAATAAATGTAGGCAATTTAATTAATATGTGTGTCGGACTCATTAATGTGTCCGACACACAATTTAGCAGGTTTAAATTAGCTAGTCGTCGTGTAAGCACACCTGTTTTAGTTCCACGCACTTTTTGAGAGTTCCGGTTTTTCCGCCATTAGCCGGTACTCTTCCGGTGTCAGGTTATTCAGGGATTCATGAGGCTGCTCGCTGTTATATTCCGTCAGCCAGCGCTCTGTGATTTCCCGTGCTTCATTCAGGGTTCTGAACAGATAAAAATCCAGAATTTCTGTCCGGTACGTCCGGTTAAAACGCTCGATGAAGGCATTCTGTGTCGGCTTACCTGGCCTTATAAATTCCGGCATCACACCATGTTCCTCAGCCCATTGTGCCAGCGCCAGTGAGACCAGTTCGGGTCCGTTGTCCATCCGCATCTTCAGCGGTAGCCCCGGTTTGCCACGATCCTGTCCAGCACTCTGACCACCCGCTGCGCCGGGATATTCAGGTCGATTTCTATGGCGAGAGCCTCGCGGTTAAAGTCATCAACCACTTTGAAGGTCCGGAAGCGTCTGCCACACACCAGCGCATCGTGCATAAAATCGATGGACCAGCTCTGGTTCAGCGCTTCTGGCGTCACCAGTGGCACCGGGTTGCGTACTGGCAAACGTTGCTTTCCCTTGCGGCGAAAATTTGTAGTGGACCACAAAATCAAGACACCTGCATAGCCTCTTTGGACTGACCCCACAACAGTAGACATTTCCTGTCCTCACGACGAGGCCTGTTCAAAGGCCTCCGGACTGACGCCGCCAAGGTGACTGTGGCGCCGGGCCCGGTTGTAGAAGACTTCAATGTAATCGAAGATATCGGCCCGGGCCAGATCCCGGGTTTTATAGATACGTTTTCTGATCCGTTCTTTTTTCAGCGAACTGAAGAACGATTCGGCCACCGCATTATCCCAGCAGTTGCCACGCCGGCTCATGCTCGGTGCCAGGTTATTGGCCCGACAGAACCGTTGCCAGTCGTCACTGCCGTACTGGCTGCCCTGGTCCGAGTGTACGATGACCTCGCCGTCAGGTTTACGTCGCCAGACCGCCATCATCAGCGCGTCGAGTGCCAGTTCGCGTGAGAGAGTGGGTTTCATCGACCAGCCGACCACATTACGGGCGAAGAGATCGATAACCACCGCCAGATACAGCCAGCCCTGCCAGGTGCGAAGTAGAGTAAGAGGCAGGGCGTAGTCGGACTATTTCCCTGCCTCTCCTCCCCGAACCGGACGTGCACCTTTCAGCGCATCCGGCTCTCCATTTAAATGCTGGCGAACGCCATTGCCACTTCTGTAAAGCGCGATGTATACGTGTTTCTGGTCTCCGTCCTCAGATAGGGATTACCTTCGGGTAGCCGCCAGCGGAACAGCTTCTTGCCTTGCCCCACCAACCGGTACAGTATTTCGCCGCTGAGCTTGCCGTGATTGGTTTTACCAAATAAAACCCACGTTTTGCTCTGACCCGGTTTCGGTGATTTACACCACCACCTCATCAGGGAAGCGATACCTGTACGGTATTTGCGGGCCAGCCAGTGAGCCAGCTTCCAGAACACGACACGGTCGATATAACTGAAGACTTTGGCCTTAAAATCAACGAACTGATAGAACATGGCCCAGCCTTTCAGTTTTCGGTTGAGTTGTTCAGCCATATCGACTTTGCTTTCACTGTAGTTGCCTGATAACAGTGCTGTCAGCGATGCGGCGAAGTTTCTGGCTTTCTCCTGCGGGATCGTTGAGACCACTCGCATCTCGCCATAACGACTGCGTTTGCGAATGATCCTGTGCCCCAGAAAGATAAAGCCGTCATTAACATGGGTGATTTTAGTCTTATCCATGTTCAGCCTGAGTTTCAGACTGCCTTCGAGCACACCCCGACACTCCTCCCTGATGGCTTCCGCCTGTGCTTTGGTGCCTTTGACGATGAGGACAAAATCATCGGCATAGCGGCAGTACGCCACCGCGGGTTTCCACTGCCAGTTTTCTCTGACCGCCGTACTTCGGCCCCGTTGGATACTGTTATTCCAGTACCACCGATCTTTTCTGGCTTTCCCGCTCAGGTAGCGCTCATGCAGGTATTGATCGAACTCATTCAGCATGATGTTCGATAATAGCGGCGATATAACACCGCCCTGTGGCACACCTTCACTGGCCGCCCGAAAGAGACCGACATCGATATGTCCCGCCTTGATGGTTTTCCACAGCAGAGTCATGAAACGTGCGTCACTGATCCTGCGGCGTACAGCCTTCATCAGCAGTCGATGATGTACGGTGTCGAAGTAACTGGACAGGTCGCCTTCAATCACCCAGCGTCCCCGGGTTTCACCGCAGTCTGTGAGCTGTAATTTCACCGTGCGGATCGCGTGGTGGACACTGCGCTCAGGCCGGAAGCCATATGAGAGCGTATGAAAATCACTCTCCCATATCGGCTCCATCGCCATCAGCATGGCCCGCTGAACAATACGATCCCGCAACGCGGGGATACCCAGTGGTCGCAGTTTGCCGTTGCTTTTAGGGATGTAAACCCGTCTGGCGGGCAAGGGCTGGTAGTGGCCTGAGAGTAATTCATCCCTGAGGATTTGCAGCTCAACAGCCAGTCTGGCCTGTAGCATTGTTTTGTTCACGCCATCAACGCCGGGGGTATGCGCCCCCTTTGATGAAAGCGTGATCCGCGCCGCTTCAGCCAGCCATTCTGGTTGTGTTATCAGACGCAGCAGCCGTTGAATCCGTAGGGACGGATCGGTGGCTGCCCATGTGGCAAGCTTGCGTTGCATTTCGCTGATTATCAAAGGTCTTCACCTCGTTAGGTCAGTTAATTCACGTCGCAAACACATTCAAACTGCTTCCCTTCGCCATGTAATGGGCTTTCCCCATCGCGGACTACTACGGAAGCTCCGCCAGCCAGCGCGTCATCGGAGCCATGCCCCCTTAACATCCGTCGCTGACCTTCCCCGGTTTACCTGCCTGGACTCAGGCATACTGAGGAGGCTGCCCGTCGCACTCTTTATCCTTGCTTGCCGCAAGTTGGCAGAAGTCAGCAACGCAAGCGTGATAGACGCTGCTGCCCCGGTGTTTCGCATACATGTCAAAACACCTTCGACCGGCAGTGCTTACGTATCACTGCCAGTTCCTCCTGCACGGCCTGTCAGATCACGTAGGCCGTGGTGACGTTTTCAACCCACAGAGGCGGATTAACGGGTTCATGTTCTTCAGCCTTTCAGTACTTAACCTTGAGGATCATCTCGGCTTAGTGATCTCGCCTCAATCCCCGTTGTCAGCGGGTTACATCACCCTGCGGGCATGCCGCAGGTCACTGCCGCTCAGGTTCTCCACCGTCACACCCGGTGGGATTGTTGGGTTTCTCATCGTGAGTTACCGGTTCAATATTCCAGACAGACTCGCGGTTCATTTAAGCATCCATGCCCGCCCTGAACTCCGGGCACACTATACGTAATATCGGTGACCCAGACCTGATTGGCCCGGACAACAGTAAACTGCCGCTGCACGCGATTAGGGGCAACCACTGAAGGCCGGCCAGCGATACGACGCGGAGCTTTATAGCCGCGTACGGCTTTAATCCGGTTCAGTTGCATAATACGACCCACCCGGTTTTTGCCGCAGGTTTCACCGATCTCATTCAGATCGCCATGAACCCGACGATAGCCATAGACGCCACCGCTCAGAGAATATGAATCGCGGATGAGCGTCAGCAGACGCTGGTTATCTTTATCCCGCGTAGAGACCGGATTATGCAGCCACGCATAAAACCCAGCCCGGGCAACGCATAAAACCCGACACATCGTCATGACACCCCATACAGTGCGGTGCTCATTGATAAAGCGGTACTTCAGTCGGGCTCCCTTGCAAAGTACCGCGCGGCCTTTTTCAGAATATCCCGTTCTTCCTCAGTGCGCTTCAGCTGTGCCCTGAGCTTCAGGATCTCGCTTTTGGCTTCCAGTAAATCCCGGGCATGCTGTTCGCTGTTATCAGGCTTGATAGCCCGTAGCCACTTGTAGAGGCTGTGCGCAGAAACGCCCAGACGGTCGGATACTTCAGCAACAGAATAACCGCGCTCCGTTATCTGACGGACGGCTTCTTCCTTAAATTCAGGTGTAAATCGTGGTGTGCCCATACACTCCTCCTATGCTCAAACTATAGGGCAGGATCGTCTACCGGGGTGGGGTCAGTCCATTTATAGGGCAGGATCGTCTACGGGAGTTAGGTCAGTTCAGTCCACATTTTATGGCGAGCACATCACAACATTACTGCATGAAATTCCTTAAATACAGCAATCTCTTCTTTCCTTGAGCTTAAAACCTTTCTAGAGAAAAACTCTTCACGCAAAAATATCATGTAACTCTACCTGTTTCTTGTGATAGCCTATTTCATGACTCATATGAAGTTACATGATTTCGCTTTTTGATACCAGCTAGCCAGATCCTTTTGCGCCCTCGTATCAATAAAGCAACTCAGACAAAAAGTTTGGCGTTAAGCATCGATAAATTTCTTAACGTCCGATTTCATAATCAAATCATTTCTGGACTGATTTATGACTGTATCGCTCAAACGTCGCATGTTGTGCTTAACCGTTACACTGGCTGTCATCGGGCTGTTCCTTTCAAAACAGAGCGTCATACCCGGCGCGTATGCACTTGAGACATCAAACTTTAAAACGGTGCGAACTACGTCCGCAGTTGTTCATACGGTAAACGACTGGGTCGAATTCTCGGGAAAACTGGAAGCCACCGATGAGGTCACTGTACGTTCAAAAGTTACAGGCTCGATTGTGGATGTTAAGTTCAGGGATGGTCAGTTGGTCAGGAAAGGCGATATTTTATTTATTATCGATCCAGCCCCTTATAAGACTGAACTGGCCCGGGCTCGTGCAGCATACGCGCAGGCAAAAGCGAAGCAGGACCTGGCATTGCTGGATCTGTCCCGGGGTAAAAAACTTATCGGGACCCATGCTATCTCACAGCGCGATTATGACGTTCTGAACAATGCCGCCCGGGAATCGAAAGCAGCCAGGGAGATTGCCGAAGCTGAGGTCGAGAGCGCCAGGCTCAGCGAAAGCTATACCCGGATCACCGCACCGGTAACTGGCCGTATTTCCAGAGCAGAACTGACAGTCGGTAATCTGGTCGCAGCCGGTATTGACAGTCCAGTTCTTGCATCCATTGTTGCTCTTGATCCCTTGTATGTCGCTTTTAATGCGGATGAACGAACCTATCTTAATTATATCGACAAGCTTTCAAATAAAGACAAACCTGAAGTGCTGGTAGGACTGGCCGATGAAAAAGATTATCCACATAAAGCCATTCTTCATTCTGTGGATAATCATCTCAGTACTGAAACCGGCACTATCAGGATGCGCGCACTTCTTGATAATCCATCATCAAGGTTGCTTCCCGGTTTACAGGCCCGGGTCAGACTCCAGGCAAGCAAATCTTATACAGCAGTATTGATTGACCAGACACTGATCCGCACCGACCAGGACAGACGCTATGTTCTGGTAGTCGGAAACAATGACAAAGTTGAATATCGCCCCCTCGAACTGGGAAACAGACAGGGGGAACTGATTGTTGTGAAAAAAGGCCTCAATAAGGGTGACAGAGTTATTTCCGGTGGGGCGCAGTTGGTCAGTCCCGGTGAAACAGTCGTTGTCAGCAAAGACGAATCCCCTTCTTCAAAATCCCGGGAAGGAAATAAGTCATCATGAAAGTATCAAAATTCTTTATCGACAGGCCGGTTTTTGCTGGAGTACTGTCTGCGTTGTTCATTCTGGCAGGGATTATCGCCATATTTCGTCTACCGGTATCGGAATACCCACCGGTTGTCCCCCCATCCGTTATCGTTCATGCCCAGTATCCTGGAGCCAATGCCACTACGATTGCACAGACGGTTGCAGCTCCAATAGAGGAAACTGTGAACGGCGTAGAGAATATGCTGTATATGCAGTCACTTTCAAATGAGGATGGCAATCTCTATCTGACAGTGACCTTCAAACTGGGCACAGATCCCGATCAGGCTCAGCAATGGGTGCAGAACCGGGTGTCGCAGGCTCTGCCCCGGTTACCTGAAGATGTCCAGCGACTGGGTGTCACAACGAATAAAAGCTCGCCGAATATCACACTTGCCGTTCATATGATATCGCCTGATGGCAGATATAACGATAATTACATCAGTAATTACGCCATACGTAACATCAAAGACCAGCTCTCGCGTATTGAGGGAGTTGGCCAGGTATCAGTATGGGGCCCCGGTGGTTACGCGATGCGAATCTGGCTTAATCCTGATGCTATGGCTGCTCGCGGACTGACGACATCAGATGTCGCCTCTGCTATCCGTGAACAAAACGCCCAGTCACCAGTGGGAAGCATTGGCGCAGCCCCTATGGCAGAAGAAACACCGTTACAGTTGTCAGTTAATGCCAGCGGTCGGCTTAAAACGGCTGAAGAATTTGGCAACATTGTGCTCCATGCCCGACAGGATACCAGAACGACATTATTGAAGGATGTCGCCCGTATTGAACTGGCCGCTGAAAATTATGCCATGCGTACTTACCTGGATAAAAAGCCTGCGGTAGCGCTGGCCATACAGGAGTCTCCGGGCGCAAATGCTCTGGAAATTGCCTCACAAGTAAGTCGCACAATGAAAGATCTGAAAAAACAGTTCCCTGAAGGACTGGATTACCAGATAGTTTATAATCCAACCAAATCAGTCAGGGCGGGTATAGAAGCTGTGCTTCATACTCTTTTTGAGGCCATACTCCTCGTGGTACTGGTTGTTTTTCTTTTCCTCCAGACCTGGCGAGCATCAATCATTCCTCTGCTGGCTGTTCCCGTTTCGATAACCGGCACAATGGCATTTCTGTACCTTTTTGGGTTTTCAATCAATGCCCTGAGCCTTTTTGGCCTCGTCCTAGCTATTGGCATTGTCGTTGATGATGCCATTGTTGTTGTTGAAAATGTAGAAAGAAACATAGAAAGAGGCATGACGCCATATCATGCCGCCTGCAAGGCTATGCAGGAAGTCAGTAGTCCCATTATTGCGATCGCGCTGACGCTGAGTGCCGTATTTGTTCCGCTGGCTTTTATGAGTGGCCTGACCGGGAGGTTTTATCAGCAGTTTGCAGTGACAATAGCAGTTTCAACGATTATCTCCGCTATTAACTCCCTTACGCTCTCACCGGCTCTCTCTGCCATGCTGCTGAAGTCACGTGATTCAGACAGCGACTGGCTTACGCGCATTATGCATCGTAGTTGTGGACGGTTCTTTACTGTTTTCAACCGCCTGTTCAACAGTAGTGCCAGGCGATATGAAAAAGGTGTTGGCGCGCTTGGCCAGCGCAAGATTCTGATTATGGTGATTTATGGCATTCTGCTGGCAATTACGCTGTTACTGGGCAGGTCTGTACCCGGGGGGTTTATCCCTGCTCAGGATAAAGAATACCTTATCAGTTTTGTGCAGCTTCCAGCTGGCGCATCATTGTCCAGAACAGACCGGGTACTGGAAAAAATGAATGAAATAGCACGAAGTGAGCCAGGAGTATCTTCCACATCTTCTTATGCTGGATTGTCTGTAAACGGCACCACCACAAGCCCTGGTTCCGGTCTGACATTTGTCCTCCTCAAGCCTTTTGAGCAACGGCCTGGCATCAGCGCAGATGATGTTGCCGCCTCTCTGAATGCCAGATATCAGTCACTTCCTGGCGCAGATTTTGCGGCCGTTTTCCCGGCACCACCCGTTATGGGTCTGGGTTCCCTGGGGGGATTCAAATTGCAGCTTGAAGACAGAGGAAATATCGGTTACGACGGAATGGCCGAAGTACTTCGACGCTTTCAGGCAGAAGCAGCTAAATCACCTGTGCTGACGCCACTTTTTTCAACATACCAGAATAATTTTCCACAAATTAATGTCGATATTGACCGTAATCGCGCCAAACAACTTGGGGTGAACATCAGTGATATCACCGAGACATTACAATCCTATCTTGGCTCATATTATATAAATGATTTCAATATAATAGGTCGTGTATATCAGGTAAGAATGCAGGCCGACGCAGAGTTCAGGGCGACCCCGGAGGATATACTGAAACTACAGACCCGAAATGCCGATGGCAATATGGTACCGCTGTCTGCCATAGCCCGTATTGAGCCGACACACGGTCCTGAGCTGGTTACCCGTTATAACGGTTTTACAGCGGTCGATCTTAGTGGCGCGCCTGCTCCAGGCTATTCTTCAAGTCAGGCGATGGAAGAGATTGAACGTATAGCGATGAAAACACTTCCACCCGGCGTAGAGTATGAGTGGACAGACCTGACCTACCAGCAAATTCTTGCAGGCAACAGTGCCGTCTGGATTTTCCCACTCTGTGTATTCCTTGTATTCCTGGTGCTGGCTGCCCAGTATGAAAGCCTTACGCTCCCTTTGGCTGTGATTATGATTGTTCCAATGAGTATCCTTTCTGCACTTACCGGGGTGTGGCTCACTCATGGGGACAATAATATCTTTACGCAAATTGGATTTATCGTCCTGGTCGGGCTGGCATCTAAAAATGCCATTCTTATCGTTGAATTTGCCCGTGAACTTGAACTTTCAGGTAAGTCTGCCTGTAGCGCAGTGAAGGAAGCATGCCGTCTCAGGCTGCGTCCTATTCTGATGACCTCACTGGCTTTCATCATGGGTGTAATCCCCCTGATGATATCGCATGGCGCTGGCGCTGAGATGCGTCAGTCTATCGGGATATCGGTATTTTCTGGAATGCTTGGCGTCACCCTTTTTGGCTTGTTTATGACTCCCGTGTTCTACCTGTTAGCCCGACAAATATCAGGGAAACCACTGCACTCGGCCACTTTACCGGACGCGCCTGAGGAACGGCCGGTAACAGAACAGGCTTCAGACTAAAAATTTATCATGACCTTTCAACAGCCGGACACTATATGATGCCCGGCTGTTGAATTTATTTATGTTTAAGGACTTCCGGCACAAGCTTATCAAGGGTAAGTTCAGCAAAGCGGTTCGTAATCAGACACCTAGCCTCTTCAAGCGTATCACTTATTTCATTGTTAACTGCATCCTCTATCTGGCATTTGTCATGCTCAGTCGCCCAGCCTATTGAAAAAAGTTCAGTGCTGCCAATAGCGTGGAAAACCTGAAGGAGAGTGATGTCTCCGAGAGATTTCTGGAGTGTCCAGCCACCTCCATGCCCTTTTTCAGAATGAATGATACCCGCCTGTTTGAGCCCCTGGAAAAGGCGTCTGACCACGACCGGATTCGTATTGATCATCAATGCTATATCTTCCGAGGTAACGGGATCGCGTATTTTATCCATATGTATCAGCACGTGTAATGCACGGGACAGCCGGTGGTCTTTTCTCATTTTTTATCCTGTTTACTGCGAAGCTTCTTATGAAACTTTCGTTGTTGCATAAGCGGTGCGATATCATGTATCTTATACTATTACATGAAATCCATACAGAGAGTATTTTTTATGTCATTCGATAATGTGTCAGAACAGTTATGGGTCTGCCTCGTCATTGCACTGATGTCCAGTTGCATTTCAATCACCGTCACACAGCAGGAAATGTTTCGCCCGTTGCGTGAATGGATGGTCAAAAAAAATGCCATGGCAGGTTACCTGTTCAGTTGTTTTTATTGTTTCAGTCACTGGGTGGTTTTTGCCGGTGTTGCAATTTACAGGCCCGTTCTTGTTCATTCAGGATTCTGGTTAATTGACCTTGCGGTTACGGCATTCTTTACCATCGGTTTAACGGCCATGTTCAGCGGGATCATTCTGAAAGTGATGAGAAACGCTATTGCCAAGGCGATTGAAGAAAAAGAAATGAAAGACAAGCTGGGTTTGTAACTCGAACGGGCCTGAAAACCTGGTGATGAAAGCAGGACGGTTAGCCCGTCAATCTGCGCATATAAATGGCACGACTGCTTTACGCTTTCGCACCAGGTTTTGCGATGTTTTACGTTCGTCTTCCACGCAGTTCACAGAGGTACAGGTACATACTGGTTCTGGCTGCCGGTGTTGATGTGCCGGCAGGTGTAGCTGACATTTTTGTTACGAACGAAAATTCTACAGGTTATTCAGATAACCTTCATATCAGCATGAACTGTTAGCTTCCTGGCGTCTCAGTCCGGTTTACAGTGAACATTTGCGCATGAATATCGACAGTTGCAGATTAGTGTGTCGACGTCGCTGCTTCGAGTTGCGCAGGTTCCATCAGTGCGAATGCTGTGCGCATTTTACGTGTCTCCTCTCCGGGGCTGCGACCAAACAGTCTTTTGAACTCCCGATTGAACTGCGACGCACTTTCGTAGCCGACCCGCGCTGCTGCCCCTGCTGCAGTAACGTTATCCCGTATCATCATCAGTCGCGCCTGATGAAGACGCACTGACTTGATGTACTGAATGGGAGAAGTCGCCGCCACGGCTTTGAAATGCGCATGAAAAGCCGGAACGCTCAGGCCAGCTTCGTGCGCAAGTGAAGCCACATCCAGTGGACGGGCGTAATCGAGGTGGATACGCCGTAACGTACGTGCAATACGTCCAAAGTTGCCATGACAGGCCAGCGCAGCACGAATGGCTCCGCCCTGTTCACCCAGCAGCACACGAAAAATCAGCTCCCGCACAATCCCCGGGCCCAGAACCCGCGCTTCAAGTGGTGAAAATAATACCTTCAGAAGACGAACTGTCGTATCTGCCAGCGTGTCGTCAAGTGGTGTGGAGACAATGCCAACGGGTGTCCTCAGATAAGAATTACCTTCTGGCAGACGCCAGCGGAACTGCTTCTTGCATAACCCTACCAACCGATAGAGTACTTCTCCAGCATTATCTACCGTGATGCTATTTACATTCCAGCAATATACATCTCTGATAACATTAAATCCTGGGAAGTGGTTTTATACCGTTTCGTATGCTCACAACATTTTCTCACCTCTTTGCAACGTAATAATTTCAATACAGTTTGCTCCATTGCCTCCGGGCGCACGATCAACTAATACAAGTTTGCCATTTAAATGATCAATTTTATAAAGCGCAACCATTGACGATTTCTCACCACAACTCATCAGATAATTCCCACAAGGGCTAAGCTGTATACTGCGCGGTTGAGTTTCAGTTTCAATCCATGAGCGACAGATAAGGCATCCTGAGGCATTGCGCTGCCAGAGTAAAATGCGGCTGGAAGTTCGTTCGGCAATAAGTATGGTGCGTTCATCAGGAGTAATCTGAATCTCAGACCCCCAGCACCTCCCTGCCAACAAAGCAGCAGAAGGCTGGACAGTGTCAGTTGCAGTAGGACGAGGGAAACCATCCTGTAAACCCGCAAGCGCCACCGGTCGAGAAGATATCTCTTCAAGAGCAAGCTGGCCCGTTTGCGGATTCACACACATCGTTGCAATTTGTCCCTTAAATTCACTAATAGCATATAGCCTCGCAGAAGGCGTATGAAGTCTAAGATGGCGAGGGCCAAAATCTGCCGCAATAAGTTGACGTCCAACAACAACCAGCGACTGGCATTGCCATTGCAATGTGGCGACAAAACCAGCTGATAATGACGAGATATATACAAAACGTTCATCCGATGAAACAGCCACAGAGTGAGCATGAGGAATATTTTCCACCGTTGTTACCACCAGGGGTTCTCCGCGCTTCAACGCATCCAGATCAAAGACAACTAAGCGATGGGCTTCATATGACACAGCGTATAAAAAACGAGAAAACGGCGACACAGCAAGAAAAACAAAGTTATCCTCAACTACTGTTCTCACGAGGGGCTCATTTTCTACTATTAACCATTTACGTGGATAGTAAAGAATCTCTTTTTTTAGCCCACGAGTATGAGCAAAAAGAGCATTTCCATCAGCAGATAGTGCCAGAGGCATCACTTTATCACCTGCATTTATCCTCCGATGATAATATATTTCACCATTTTTAATGGTATATAAATTCAACACTCCCTCAACTGATTGAGAGACTAGTGCTAACAAAATTGTATTTTTTCTCGACATTTTAAACCTTCACCCTGAAAAAATAGAAAAATATTAATAAGGCAGACATTGGTATTGTAAAAAAATAATACTGCACTAAAGTTAAAGAGGTTGATTGCAAGTCATTGAGGTCCGTATTGAATTGTTACGATCTTGTTTTTAATATCTATATAATTTCCCATCGTTACATTAACGGAATGGTATCTGTAAGATACGAGTACTTCTATTATCAAAAATCAATATTTATGTAACATATATTAAAAATTAGTTCTCAGCCAGCTTGTTTGTTTGGTATAACATCTTTCGAACTTATCACACCACTACGGCACCGTGGCAAATCGGTGAGGACGGTATATGGCTTTAACAGATTCCCCCCAGGACAAAGCACTCCGGCAGGAACGCCCTGACTCTGGGCAGATTTCAGGGCTGGCGCTGTTGGTTGCCAGCGCATTTTTTATGGAGTTTCTTGATGGAACGGTGATTGCTACTGCTCTTCCGGATATGGCAAAGGCGTTTGGTGTCACGGCGATAGACCTTAATATTGGCATCAGTGCCTATCTATTAACTCTGGCAGTGCTGATCCCGGCCAACGGTTGGGTTGCGGAGCGTTTCGGCGCACGAAACGTCTTTACTCTGGCGCTGTGCATTTTTACACTTTCATCCCTGTTATGCGGTCTGACCCATAACGTAACTGAGTTCGTTCTGATGCGTATCCTTCAGGGAACCGGCGGCGCGATGATGGTTCCTGTAGGACGCCTGGTCGTTCTGCGCACCACTCCTAAAGATCAACTTATCAAGGCCATTGCCACGCTAACCTGGCCAGCGTTGGTAGCCCCCATCATTGGGCCGCCGCTGGGTGGATTCATTACTACCTACGCCAGCTGGCACTGGATCTTCTTTCTCAACGTCCCTCTGGGGCTGATTGCTATTGTATTAGCATTGCGGATGATGCCAAACCAATCGGCTAAAGATCGCAGACCATTTGATTTCACAGGGTTTGTCGCCACTGGCATAACGATGCTGAGCCTGGTTGCCGGGCTGGAAATGTTCAGCCAGCAAAATGTTAGCCTGTTCGAAGTTGCAGTAACCATTACAATTGGACTCGCCACCCTGTTCTGGAGTATTCGTCATCTTTTGACCTGTAAAACGCCACTGATTGGCCTGTCATCGCTCTCGGTTCCCTCATTTCGTATTAGCATGCGCGGAGGATTTATCCTTCGTGCGACGATTAGCTCAGCCCCCTTTATGCTGCCCCTGATGTTTCAGGTTGGCTTCGGAATGAACGCGTTTGAAGCAGGCTCAATGGTGCTGGCCGTTTTTGCAGGCAACCTGGCGATGAAACCCGCGACAACACCGCTAATTCGCTATTTTGGCTTCCGTAAGCTGCTTATCGGTAACGGTGTCGCTTGCGTATTGACGCTGTTGCTTTGTGCACTGCTAACGCCTGACTCGCCGCATCTGGTAACGCTGGTGCTGCTGTTCCTCGGCGGATTAAGCCGTTCCATGCAGTTCACTGGTATCAGTTCGCTGGCCTTCGCTGAAGTTCCGTCCCAGGAGATGAGTTCAGCCAATACGCTGTTCAGTACTTCACTTCAGCTCGCCAGCGGACTGGGAGTGACAATGGGCGCGCTAAGTATTCGCATGGGCAGCATCCTCAGTGAGGATCTTGGTTACGCCACCGTTCCTGGAATGGGGTTTCGCCTGGGATTTGTCGTCATCGCGATTATCACTGCGCTCGGAGTGTATGACATGACGCGGCTTGCGCCAAATGCGGGTATCAACGTCTCGCTGAAAAAATAGCTTAACGCCGGTCAGCCGATTTTTTTTCATTGCGTACTAGTTCAACAACCGGATAAATTACAACCAGGGTCGTGACGCAGACTCAGTGGTAATGATTGATCGTCAGATACCACCCGATGATCTTATCGTGCATTTCTTCTAACTTTGAGAAACAAATAGTCCTGCGGGCCAGTCGTTTAAGATGGGTTCGCAAATTGAGATTATGCCGTTCTATTCGCTGGGTGTATTTTTTGACGACGACATGGCTGGTAGAAGCCAGTAAAGCCCGGTACACAGGCCAGGCGTCAGTCATGTAGGAAACGATGTTAAACCGGCTCAGTAAAACCAGAAGCCGCCGTAAAGTCAGAGCATTACGTGTACCAAATACATGGGCGAGGACACACTTTCCGATGCGGTCATAAGCGTAGAATAGCCAGCGTGGATGACCTTTATTCTGTACGTAAGACCTCTGTTCATCGACTTCACAGCAGATAACAACTTCAGCGCCGGGTTTAACGTTTTGTGCTACCTAATGTGGGGTCAGTTTTTTAAATGACGAAGAACAGCATTGAGGCTTATCTTCAATGGTCTGATGGGGTTCGGGTTTAGTGCCATTGTAGCAGTAACTGAGCTGGAATGACCGTTTCGAATTACCATCTTTATTTCAGAACAACGAGGACACCACATCAATCTTTGACATAGTTGCATTCAAAAGCCAAAAGAGTACACCAACACTACATTGGCGCCACACTCCCTTTTTTATCAACAACTTCCATTTTTTTCATGTTAGCCTGCCTTTTGTTTGAGGCTCATCACTTTTGACTCAGCACTTGAGATGCTATTGAGATATGTTGTCCAGAGCTCCAAATCGTCCAGTTTCTTCGCCATAAATTTACTTCGGTTATAAATACCCGCCACACCAGGTAATGCATGGCCTAACAGCTGCTCCACGACATGAAACTCAACGCCCAAATCACTCAGATGGGTTGAAAGCGTTCGCCTGAGGTCGTGTTGTAGAGACCATTGTTTTTCATGGCCAAGCCGCTTACCAATTTTCCCATCAATTTTGCTTACGCTTTCTCTGATACGCAGACTGCCCAGCACATATCCGGTATGCTTTGACGTCCGTTATCCACTGTCTCAGTGGTAACCGGGTTGCTGCAGGCGTCAAAGAGGTATTCCAGCCGCTGCAACAGAGTAGCTGCTGGACCTTTCATCATCCCCAGACGCAACAGGCTGTCGATGTCGGGCGCAACAGAGCGCGGAAACCGACGTTGTTTCTGTACATCCGCCAGCCAGCGGACCAGAAAAGTGTGAATGGTCAGCGGTGAACGTGCCTGGCCGTCCTGCTGAGCCAGCCGTAATCCCACCAGCGCACACCAGGCAAAATGCGCAAGGTCAGCCAGTGATTCTTCGGGAGGTAATACAGTGAGATTCGTTTTATTCATGACGGAGATTATATCGGCAGCACGTAGCGCGGAAAAGGGCTGAAGGCCGGAGAGATAACATCAGCGCCGGGCTGTGACATCTTTCCTCATCGTCAGACTGCACGTTCAGGGGCAAATAACGCCAGTCCGGGCGAGAGTGACGGGTACCGTCATTGCCTTAATCTGCGCGATAAGCTGGTTAAAAGGCGTTGTGAAGACTCCCCGGGCAACACGGTTCAGGATGACTGGCGTTATATTCGTTACGTCTTTACGATTTGCGCCAGTTACTGTTATCCATGCATCAATGAGTATCTCGCTAATCCCCTGCTGAACACTTTCATCGTGGACTCTCCCCAGCGTATCAAGGTTGAGCAACAGCACCATTTTGCATTCTGGTGCGCTGGCCGCCTCCCATATCCAGCGTAACAGTGTCGGCGGTGAACTCTGACACGACTGCCGGCGTTGCCACGAATATTCGCCCATTCGCTGCCAGACCTCAGTGTGAAATCTCAGGGTCAGCAAGCGGTAATCGGCCTGAGTTTCACGGTACGGCAACGCCAGCGTAAAGCTGAATGCTGCCAGTCGGGGGTAATGATCAATAGCCTGTTGCAGAAATGCGCGTATATTTGCTGGATCCGCAGCGCTACCGGCTACTGCATCGGTGTGATAGTTATTCATGGGATATCTCTTTTCGTTGAATACGGCAGGAGGCCGGCTGGACGGTTTGTCAGAAGTAAAAAGTCATAACAGGGGTTATCCGGGGAGCGTGTAGCAGCGGTAATGCATCCGGCAGTCAGCTTCTTCGATGCTGTAAATGCCGGTCAGGTAGCGGGCGCAATACTTCATGCCCTGATAATGATTGCTATACCACGCGCAGTACCAGGCAAGCGACATAACCGGCGCATCCAGCCCACGGATAATACTGTGCAGTTTGTTGTGCCGGCTTCGGCCTTCACCTTCGGGTCCAGATGCGCACAGTTCATCAGCACATGTTCAGCGACAGTCTGCTGGTCGTGCTCAAACCAAGGTTTCTCACCAAAGCCCGTCAGCAGGTACAGCACACAGCCACAGGATGCACAGCTGCCCGGCGCCCTCGCGGCATCATCCGCCGTGACGAAGCTGCCTGAAGCATCGTTCGCGAGATAACACTTCAGTATGCGCATGCGCTCACCCCCAGTGTACTGCCAGTCACGTCAGCACTTTCACGGCTGTATTCACCGGCCCGCAGGTCAGGCAGTAACGCTCGTTGCGGTACAGGTGGTGATAAACGTCATATTAATGAGCAGGCCTTCTGCGCAAAGCAGTGCGGTGTTGTTTGTGTTTAGTGTGGACATGGTCGTTATCTCCTTCTGAGGAATGGTTGTCGGGAGACATCTGGTGTCGTTGAATCATGGACATGCCGGTTCGCCTCAGAGGACAGGGATTGCCTGTTAAAAATTACCGGCCCCGTTTAATCAGGCCTGCTGAATTAAGCATGGGAGGACGCTCAGCTCCGGCTGCTGCCGAAGTTACGCTCACAGTCACCGGTCGCTTTGGTTTCGCGTTTGGCAAGATAAGCGGCCCGTCCCAGCGCTTGTTCAAGCTCAGTGTTATTGCCGCGCGTCAGCCATGACACCGGGATCTTCGTGAAGCCAGCCATCGAAATACCGGACCAGATTGCCGTGTACCACATGATAGTATCATCCCCCGTCACGGTGTTGTTCGCTTAAATCAGGCGATAAATCAAACCGCCGTCAATAAAAATGTTCACCTTCCCGGTAGAATAGCGGGCAGATCAACTGAGCTGTTTCAGCAAAAGGGAAGAGACATGCGACTGAAAAGTGTGGCAGTTAAAAATTTTCGCTGTTATTCACAAGAAGTAAGCGTTGAGTTTGATGACATGACAACCTTTGTCGGACGCAACGACATTGGCAAATCGACGATCCTTGAAGCGCTGGAGATCTTCTTTAACAACAGCGTGGTATCGATCGAAAAAGGCGATGCCTGTATTCACAGTGGACAGGACAATGTGGAGATCACCTGCGAATTTATCGATCTCCCCCGTTCCCTCACACTCGATTCTGGCGCGGAAACCACGCTTCAGGAAGAGTTTCTGCTGACGGGAACCGGCTCACTGAAAATCCGTAAGATCTTTAACTGCAGTAACAAAAAACCGACAGCCGAGATTTTTGTCATTGCAAACCACCCTGCTGCTGCCGGTTTTCAGAATCTCCTGGAACTTAAGGAAAAAGAACTTCAGGCTAGGGTGAAGGAACTGGGACTCGATGTTTCGCTTAAGGGGAATCCCGGGATGCGAAAAGCCATATGGGCAGCCTCAGCTGATCTGCAACTAACGGAAACACTACTTCCCGTCAGCAAAGCCAAAGAAGACACAAAACGCATCTGGGACCAAATTGAGAGCTGGTTGCCCATGTTTGCACTCTTCCAGAGCGACAGAAGCAGCCGGGATTCCGACGATGAAGTACAAAGCCCGATGAAGGCCGCTATAACGGCTGCACTGGCGGAAGTTCAGGACGATATTGCCAGGATCCAGTTGAGGGTCCAGCAAAAGGCTGAAGAGATTGCCCGAAACACACATGAAGCGCTGAAGACCATTGAACCAGGTCTGGCAAGCGAACTTACCCCTGAATTTACCCCTCCCACACCGGCAAAATGGCAAGGGCTGTTCTCCGTTGGTCTCAACACTGACGGAGGGATCCCGCTGAATAAACGTGGCAGTGGCGTCCGTCGTCTGGTGCTGGTGAGCTTTTTTAAGGCCGAAGCGGAACGGCGTCTGAAATCCAGCAATCGTCGCAGTATCATCTACGCCATTGAAGAGCCCGAAACCTCACAGCATCCCAATTACCAGCGGATCCTGATTGAGTCGTTTAAATCCCTGTCTCTGGAAGCGGGCTGTCAGGTTATCCTCACCACGCACAGTCCGGGCTTTGCTGCGGAGCTACCAGGGGACAGCATCCGCTTTGTATCCCGTGATGCCGCTACCGGGCAGCCGACCATCCAGGCCGGTGCTGATGTTTTTGGCACCGTTACCGATACGCTGGGCGTCACACCAGACAACCGGGTCAGACTGCTGTTCTGCGTGGAAGGACCGACCGATGTCGCCGCCTTTAAAGCACTCAGTAAAGCGCTGCATACAGAAGACAACACCCTTCCTGACCTGGAGAGTGATGAACGTGTGGCGTTTATTGTACTGGGCGGTGGAACGCTTAAGCACTGGGTGAATGAAAACTATCTTCGGGCCCTGAACCGCAGGGAAATTCATATCTACGACCGTGATGTGCCTGCCTATGCTGAAGCGGTGGATGCCGTCAACTCCCGGGGTAACGGATGCTGGGCAGCACAGACGCTGAAACATGAAGTCGAAAGTTATCTCCATCCCGATGCCATTCACGAAGCCTTTGGGGTGATGATCACCGTTACCGACCATCCCGTGGGTGGTAAAGCAACGCCCAGGGTGTTTGCAGAAGCCTATTCTCTGGCTCAGCGCTTTGACGGCGTGATGAAAGACAACGCCGCCAAAGCCCGCCTGGCAGAGCGGGCGTTCCCTTTGATGACTGCTGCCCGTATCCATGAACGAGATCCGGAAGGTGAAGTCATCGGCTGGATGCGCAGGATACGTGACATGATCCAGTGAAGAAGGCCAACCCGACTCTTACCGAAGCGCCTGTCTGACTGTTGGCTGGCAACAATAACCCGGAGAGGCACACTGCATCATCGTGCTCCCCCTGGACAAACAGTATGCCTCCAGAGGCGATGGGTGATTGTCTGGCCACTGTATAGCGGTATCCGTCATCCATCGCTATTTTCATTCCCGTGCATTTCTGGCTTCCGGTACAGACGCCCCTGACCGGATGCTGCACAAGCCCACAGTTCTTCATCGCTGAGCGCGGTTTCAATCGGTACACCGTAGTCATCAATTATGGCGACCAGGTAATCATCGACGGGTTCATAGGGCCCCAAGATTACCATCTTACCTATAATAGCTTAAGCAAGGCTACTAACCTTAAACGCCACATGCGTAACGGTTTTCAACAACGGATGCAAAGGCGAATCACCACTAAAACGATACCACTGCACCTGGAATTTTCCAGAATGACCTTTGGTATACATCCCGGCACTGGCACTGAACTTGCCTGAGGTATCCCCGTCCAGCAGCGGGATACCAAAATGGTGAAACTCGTACTTTACGCCTGCAGACATCGTTAACGTCCGTCTCCGTTTGGTTACCAGTGTCTCTTATGTTACCAACAGTAACTCAGCGTGTTTACCGCTCTACCGTCATCGATTTCCATGCAGGCAAAGCGGTCTTCATATCAGACTGAGGTAGTTTCTGGTGCGAGCAGAGCTAATTGCGCAAGTTGCGACTTAATAAGCGTCAGTTTTTGCTGGTTATCGTGTATAGCCTAGCTTTTCTCGGTCAGCTCAGTGACCACCTGTTCCAGGTTTTGGATCTGTGACGCAAAAAAAAACGAACATTTTTCATCTGGATCAAGCACGTCATAGATATCTTTAAACGGCTCCTTAATGATTTTCGCCAGTAAGGATTTCACCTCTTCCAGTTCCCGCTCATGTGCTTTATAGGCATCCCATAGATCGGAGCCAATCGTAAATGCCGCGCCCACCGGGCCTGCCCATTTGGCAATGCCTCCGGCGAGTCTGGTAGCCTGCCTGGGCTTAAATTTATAGACATATCAAGTGAGTTTGCCAATCGTATCGCGTGCGGCAAAAATAGTCGTTTTGAGCGTCGCCGGACTAATTTTCTATACTCCCTTAAAGGCTCACCCCGGAGAACGAAGCCCCCCTTAACCTAAGCCACTTAAAAAGCCTTCGCTGGAGTTCAACTGGCGAGTGATGTCATCAGATAAGCGCTGCGTGACCGAGGTGTTAAATCTCTGGTATGAATGACTTTGCCCACGTGGTTCAGGGCGGTACGAATGATGCGAAATTGCATATTGTGAATCGTCATAGTAATGGTCCTTTGCCGGACGATGCACAGGAGTAAGCCGTCCCCTGGAGGGCAGAACTGTTGGCAGTGTCCGGCAACTAAATAATATTTAGTTGGAGTATGTGTCAGCAACACTGATATAAGACCCCAAATCGGTCATTAGCCGGTGTTGTTGGCACGAGAGAGCAGTAAAAAGAATTTGGCTCCAGCGGCGTCAACAGTCAGGGCCAAAGACGGCGCGGATCAGGTGTCCACCGTTACCGCGCCCTTGCCAGAACAAACCCAATGGAATCAACACTAAGATTATTGCATCACAGCGTCACACGGTGAAAATCTTCACCGGACTCAGCATTGAGTACGGGCAGATCTACCAGCACAGGAAACCTGGCAGCGTAGCGATGAACGGGTGCGGCATTAATCAGGTAAGCCTCAGAACTATAGAGGGGAGGGAGCTGCCCCTGCCAGTCTGCCCCCTGTTTTAGTGACTGGAATAACAACTTGCCCCTTCGTATCCTATTTGATAAAGGGCCTTAAAGGCCCTTTATCATTTTGATTTTCAATATAAAAAGGCAGGATGGGTACAATCTATATCCCAAATGTATTTAACATCAATTGTATAAATCCAACGCTGAGTAAGACCAAAAGGTCCCATATTTTGATCGGATTGCGGCAGCACCATTTGTCCCCCAACTAATTTCACAGAAGAAAGATCAGTGAAGCGAGAGTCATTCAAAGGGGTAGGGCGAAAGTTTACAGGAATATCAAAAGAAATCTGACGCCCACGAGCCCTAACGAAGTTACAAATTAAGACATTAGCACTATCGGGAGCGTCTTTATTCAAACCAACAACCTTCAATAAAGTGCCTTTAGGCGCTTTATGCAGCATTTCCAATACACTTTCTTCATCTTTTTTCTCTTCATTTTTTTCAAAAAAGAAAAGACCAGCACACCAGGAAGGATCATTACGAAGTCTGTTCTCAATTGCTTCACGAACAATTTCAGTCTTCGAACGCGAAGTAGATTGAGCATAAAGGCTCAAATTACGTACAAGCCCTTCAGGTAGAGAAAATTTAACTGCAACGTTAGCTCCAGTCGGAAGCTGTTCATCAGCTTCAAAATCAAAAATATTAGACATCATTAGATCCTCATGTGGTGGTTGGTAAGATAATACCACCAATAGGAACCTTTTCAAGTTTATAATGTTCCTCACAAGGAACCTTTTAAGGAACCGCAGGCCTATCGTCAAAAAAAACCTGTGGACCGCTTTACTATCTGAGGAGCATCAGGATTTAGAGGTAAGCCTTTCAATCTCTTGAGCAATAGCATGAGACTGCATCGAAGTGAGCTCAATCATCGTTCTACGGAAATTAGCCCCGCCTCCGGTTAACTCTTTAAAACGACGCGCAGAGATAGCCCTGAAGCCGGTTTTAAAATCTTTGAGCGGCTTAGCATATTTATCATCAGCTACGCCGTAATGCTCACTTTTCACCAGCTCACCATCCACAACCCCAGAAGCAATGATGCCAACGCCGCTCTGATACAAATAAACCTTATCTCCTTTAGAAAGCTGGCAGATATATTCCTTCCAGCCTTTGCAAAAGGCTGCGGCCTCTTGATTTTTCAGCATATCGAAATGAGTTTCTTCATCGTTATTGTAGTTCGTATTTAACATGAAGGCTTTTCTATCCATGAAACTAGCAGCGTTATCCTCACGCTGATCAACCAGTTGCTCTTTCAACTCATCGCTGATCAGAGAGCTCTCTTTTAACAATTCATTAGCGTCAGCTATTCCCGCCTTTATGAACTCGCTGATCAGCGAGCTCCTGGAGCGATCAAGGCTCAAAGACAGTTCGTCTAATTCATTGTTTAAGACGGTCGGAAGGCGGATCGATATAGGTGCGGAAACACTATCATCAACCTGATTAAAAAGACTATTTTTTAGTAATTCTTTCCTGACAGACATGGTTTACCTCTTGATAAAATGCGCTACAAAATGTAGCCAAATTAAATTAATACATTTTGTATTTCTCGTCAATAGCTATGTCGGTATAATGATAGCTGCACTGTCAAAAGGTGGTCGTGATGCCAACATGACATCATCCTCAAGCAGACAGGAATCCACCGCACCACCATTGGCCGCACATTCTTGTCGTTAAGATTAAAACAGCCGTATGGCTCTCTGACAGGAGAGATAAGGTGCACGCCAGTAGACCTGCGGGCACCCTGAGCGCCGTAAAGCAAAGGAACCATATCGGCTTTGATGCCCGACTGCATGACATGCCCGGCGAGCGCCATCCATGTATAGCGGCTGACAGTTGCAATGTATTCCTCATCGACCTCGCATTTGAAACAAAGGGAGAAAGTTTCTCCACGCGTTGCTTTCCGTCCTATTCCTGAGCGGTAAGCCCGCTCTGAGCGCTGTCAAATTTGCTGTTTTCACAGACATGAAACATGGCGTCGCGGGCATTATCTTTGTGATCCGCCTGGAAAGCGGGAATTGTCCCACGTCAAGTCTATTTTTTAAGCAATGAAAAATTCACAGGCAGCTTTGAGCGAGGAACTGACAGAGAACTAAGTCCCCTTGAGCCCCTTTCAGGGGCATAAAGCTAAAGATGTCTTTAGCAATTGAATAAATTGTTCTGCTCCGGGGGGACTATTTCCAACTCCCTCAGTGCTCAGTGCAACATTATCTGCATTGTGTAATTGATAACCCGCTAAAATCCTTATCAAAGCTCCGGAATTGAGCTGGGGGGGATAACTCCCATTCCGGGCGCATAATAATTCCACATCCCCCCAAAGCCCACTTTTTGACAACTTTACCCTCATTACTTGACTGCCGGGGATGCATACGTACCGATGCTCTCATGTACCGACTGGTAAAGCGCTGAACCGTATTGTTGTCCTCTGTCGGAATGATGGATCAGCGGCACGCTGGCTTTCCTTTGTCGTAACGCCTGTCGGAAGGCCTTTTCCACACCACATTCTCCGTTTGCAGATTTTTGCAATGTCCTATTCCGGGTGGAATATCAGAGCGCTGCCGCAGAGGTGACAGAAGTAGTGATCGTAAGGATAAATCTGGGCAATGATCGCTCCCGTGAGGCGTCGATTACCATCGAGAGCAATAAACGATTTTGCGTACATAGTATTGGTCCTTTGCTGGATGACGCGCAGGGCTAAACCGTCCCGGGGAGGGCTACACTGTGGGTCATTGGTCTCTGGAGTTAAATCAGGTGGGAGATGTGATTGTGTTTAATCACTCACTGGCGGGACTTTGCAATGCGTTGCTGTAGCCAGGCTTCCACTTCGCTTTCAAGCCAGCGGGAGCTTCTGCCCAGCTTAATGGGTTTAGGGAATTCACCGCGCTGAATAAGCTTGTAGAACCATTTGTCCGTTAATCCGGTGAGCTGGGTGATAAACGCCATATCGACAAACTTATCGTTAAGCAGGCTGGTTGGTGTGGTCATCGTTTTTTCTCCGTTGATGGTAAGGGAGAAGAAGCCAGGTATTCGAATGGTGCAGACTTCTTCAAACGATGACGGTCCGACGTATTTTTTTATCGTCGGGTTCAGCTGTACTTACGCCGCCTGCCACTGACTGCCGGGGCAGGGACTGCGCTGACTCTGTAAATCCGCTGCTCTGTACGCTGTGACTGTTTACCCAGATAGCTCAGGATGTACTGCATACCTTCCCTTCCTCTGCGATCTGAAAAATTGATTACTCGTTCACCCCGCACCCGGTAATGTCCCTTAGGCTCACACCGGTGCGCGTAGCCTTCTCCGTCCGTGATGTCCTCCCACAGCAACTGGATGGCTTTCCAGAAGTACCAGGCCTTCCGGTGACGCTGACCATTGATATAAAACGCCGCATGAATGTGGTAACGGTGATCTCCCCCATATTCCATTACCCAGGCATATCCCTCCAGACCAGATATCTCTGCGCATTGTTCAGTCAGCCATGTCATCTCAGCCGCCAGTTGATGAATATCACCATACGCGTATGAATCAGAGTTTTTCCTGTACGCGAAATCCACCCGAAGCATGAGTAATTTCGAATGACAGTCAAATAACCGGTCCTGATGGTTAAATAACACTGACTGAAGAGAATAGTCTGGTTTGTGGTTTGAGTTGATTACGTATTCCATGATAAATATCCCATAACAGTTATTGGTCATGAGATTACGGGAGAGATTAATTTTTTATGCAGTATACCAATTCAGGTTGTCAGCCATGAAAGTATGTTACTTGAGTATCATTTTTCACGCGTGCTGTATCGTGAAATGGAATGGGTGTTCATCACACTGGAAGGTCTGACAATCATGATGCTTTACGGTAAAGAATAAACAATGATTTAGTAAACATTAAACGTACCGGGATGTCTGAAAAGAAATCATCATCCGGTAGACGAATGAACACTGTACTCACTGAAGAGTCATTATTCCTGGATACAAAGGAGTAAGTAAGTAAGTAAGTAAGTAAGTAAGTAAGTAAGTAAGTGGACAAATAACACATCTTTTATAAAATAACACTAATAACCTTAATGTTTCATTTCACACAGTCAGTCACCTCCAGAGAATACACACATCACGCAGGTTTAAGTTATTCACACCCTGGTGTTCAAATGATATCAGCCACCATTTCTGTCTTCCGGACTTGATACCTGTACAGGCATGTGTTCATGAAAGATTTGTATACGCACACTGTTTGACTCCCGGAACGGGTCACCCTGCCACTGTAATATTTACTGCAATAGTATTTTTCCGTTATTTATACCGATACGGGGTTTCTTTCCTGATTACGCCCCCGGTATTTTCAGGCACAAAAAACGTAGAAGTAAGAGAGTAATTATTGGTTACTCCGGAAAAATATTCCATGAGCGGCCCGGAAAAACATGAAAAAAAGCAAGTTTATGACGGTCTGACGTATTTATTTTCGAGGGAAAAACCGCATTCTCCCCGGAGATAACCATAAGAGCACAGAATGCTCTGCACTGGCTGACAGGATAAGATATCCCCTGACCAGGTAAACACAGTCGGAAAAACAGCCTCCCCGTAAGACGCTGACCAGCAGTAACAGAACACGCTCAGCCGCCTGAAAAGACAGTCAGAATCGTTTTCACCTTAAAACCATGCCATAACAATCTGAAACAACAAAAAAAACGAACGCAAAAAAAATGACAATCTATGACGCATAATGCAATGAATACAATGAATTAAAATACAATCATAAGCTCTGAATAATGCTTAAAAGGCTATGTTTTACCATGCCGGATTTGTGATCCAATCGCTCTTAATTCAGAGCTTTATACAATATAATTCGGAGGTATAAAAACAGAACCAGTATTCGGGAGAGCAGAATGAGAAGGGACGGACTGAATGATTTTTATGAAGTGAACTTTCTGAGGTTAAGGGAGATAGATGCCACGTATCCATCGGAACCCATACGTTACGCGGACCTGGCTGACATATACAGCTTCATCAGCTTTAAAGATGCAGGATGTGAAAAAATACCGCCTTATGAAGCTTCCACTAAAAAAAGAAAAACACAGGTAACAGACGGCTACGCATGCAATCTTTTGTTGGACATTCTTAAATATGAGCATTCATTACGCCCTGGCTCACCCCGTTCTCTCGCGGGAACGCATAAATATTTGAAACTTCATTACGAAGCAACCCCAGAATATAAAGAAGAACTGAAGAAAAATCTTATTCATAAAGAAGATGTGTTACTTAAAATCCAGACTGAATATAACAAAATAAAAAATAAAATATCCGGAAAAATCACAATAATCCCAATCAGCTTTCACCTCAACCGCAGGACAAATGGAAAACTTGAACACATCATCGATGACTTAACCATGATTAACATGGCCTTTGCCTCGATGATGAGTAAAATAAAGCATCGCACAATGTACAGCCGGATAGCCGGACATGTAAGGCTGGGCATACTGGATGAAAATTTTGAGCCTTTCGCCCATGTGTTATTTTTTATTCAGGACGGGGCCGTCAGTCATGACTTCATCAGGGAAATTATTGAGGTCTGGTACTCTTTCATCCCTGGAGACATTGAATGCCTGGTGGGTGTTTCTGGTTTTGACTTTAATTTCTTACTCAACTTCCAGCGTGTAGTCATCAATGAACAAAAAAGTTCTCCCACGCCAGGAGGAATAACTTTTTTCATATCCGATATACTGAACCCGTTCCCTGACGTCACAGCTACCGGATATGATAACCGTGAACCCTGTGCATTATTTTCCCGTCTGGTCAGAAGAACAGAAAGGGAAGATAACATCAACAGAACCCACAGACGACGTCTTGCTGACAGGGAGACAGAAATCAGTGCGACTAAAAAAAAGAGTGGTTATGACAAACTAAAAAACACACCTGCAATTCACAGGGAATATTTTTTAAGAATTGCAAAAAAAATCAACAAAATTCCTTTTATGCGTACCATAAACTGAATCAACATATCTGCGGGGGGCGCTCGCCCCTGCTGATATCTGGATTAAATGCTATATCCGCATTTTTAAAATTTTCTCAGTTATATATCACCTCAGTGAATTCCCTCCCGTTTACTTCAGTCAGGCCATCCCCACCGGATGGCCTTTTATTATGCCGAGGCTTATATGAAACATCCTTCGGGCTATGCCCTTATCCGTCGCCATCTGCGGCGCTATCCCCGTGCTCTGCGGCAGCATCTTCTCCAGGAACTCAGCCGCCTGGTCACGTATGAACCTGTTATTGGCATTATGGGCAAAACCGGCGTCGGAAAATCCTCGCTGTGTAATGCGCTGTTTCGGAGTGAAGTCTGTGCGGTGAATGCCGTGGAAGCCTGCACCCGACAGCCACAACGTGTGCGCCTGCGCTTCGGCAGTCATTACCTGACACTGGTGGATTTGCCCGGTGTGGGAGAGAGCATCAGCCGCGACGACGAATACCGTGAGCTGTACCGCGAACTCATGCCACAGCTCGATATGGTGCTGTGGGTGCTGAAGGCCGATGACCGGGCGTTTTCGGTGGAAGAGCATTTTTATCAGGGGGTATTCGCACAATACAGCGGACCGCTGCCACCGGTGTTGTGGGTCCTCAACCAGGTGGATAAAACCGAACCGGCTGAACAGTGGAACTGGCTGTCGGCACAGCCTTCAGTATCACAGAGTGAGCATATTACGCAGAAGCGCCAGGCCGTCGCCCGTCAGGTGGGAACAGCAGAGACGGATATTCTTCCGGTGTCAGTCAGGGGGCGGTACCACCTTCCCCGTCTGGTGGAGGCGATGATTACCCGTCTCCCAAAGCAGGCCCGCAGCCCGCTGGTACCTCACCTGCAGAGCGGGTACCACACCCCCGGCATTATCAGTACCGCCCGCAACAGCTTTGGCGATGCCGTGGTGGAAGTGATTGATGCGGTCATCGACCTGGCCCCGTTGCCGCAGGCTGCACGTTACGCACTTCAGACCGTCACACACACCGTGGCCCGTGCTGCCCGAACCGTCTGGTCCTTCTTCTTTGGCTGACTTCCGCATCGATAAGCCTGTCTTCCATTTCGATAAATAATCTGGCTCTGTCACGATCGATTTTGTCGATCGACCCGATCGGTTTTATTCATTATTCATGATGAATTTCCGGTTATAGAATCCCTCAGGGATACTGTATTCAGCCATTTACTGATTAAAAATCAATGCGATGAATTGCAGGAATGCCTTCATCCGGAGAAAAGTAATGAAAAGGTTTTTTATGGCGCTGACCGCCAGTCTGTTGTTCACCTCACTTCCTTCCCTGGCCGGCAGCGATATGCCCGTTAAAGTGGAGGTCAGCCATGCCGGTCATGAGTGCTATGGCTGCGTCTATGTCACCGTGACAGCAAAAACCGACACCGTTCTGATAAAGAAAATCGATGTTAACCGGGGAAAATGCCCGATGCTGACACACCGAAAAATAGCCTACAGGGGCCGGAACGTGGATGGCTGGTGGCCCACAGATAAACCGTTCACACCCCGCAAAATGACCTTCGCTGACAGTGTCTTCTGGAAATTTGGTCACACTCTCGACTTTGGTAAAGCCTGCAATTTTGTTGAGGCCAGGGTGTTCACCGACCAGGGCACATTCACCATCAGCCAGTGATATGGTCAGTATCACTTATCCGCCCTCTTTCTTAATGCGTCTCACCGTCTTCAGGAGAGACCCGTATCGTCTTAACCATCACCCTCAGGGAATACCATGAAAAAGAAAATATTGCTTTCCACTCTTCTGATATCGGCCCTGACTCCGGCAGTGTCACAGGCCTTTGGCAGTCGTGATGTCTGGGTCAGCGGCTGGGCTCAGGGAGTGTCTGAGTTTGTGATTCAGGGGAAAGGACAGTCGCAGCTTTACCTGACCTGCGAAGACACCGGCTCACGCGCGGCCACGCTGAGTTTCACCGACGAAAAAGGCCATCAGGTCAGGATGGATAACGGCCAGTCGCTGGACATGAAAATTGACGATGAGGAGCCTGTCAGCGTCAGTGACAGCGAGTCACATGTGGGCTCAGACAACGTGGCATGGGCATGGGATAAACTGCGCACCGGTAAGCGGGTCATCGTGTCCGGGGAAGGCGTAAAGGCCGCCGTGTTTACGCTTAACGGTGCGGGGAAGGCCCTTCCCGCGTTCGGGGACAGCGGCTGTCTGCCGAAATATGCCCTGCCGTAATAAAGACAGGTAACGCCTTTTTTCTGAATTCATTCACGCTCACGACAACAGGAACCTCAGTCCATGACGCATATTCCGGCTCAGGCAGCACAACCCCGCCAGCCCTGACCACTGCATCAGTATTTCACACCTCCGACGCCCTGCTCACCTGAGCGGGGCGTTTTCTTTTGTTTCTCATCAGGGATCAGATATGCAGACCACTGATAATACGTCGCTGCCACCCGGCCCCTTCACCCGGGCACAGGCGGAAGCCATGGCCGCACGCTATCTCAACGTCACCGTCGAAGACGACCAGGGCCCCCATTTTCGTCTGGTCATCCGCGACTGCCACGACATGCTGATATGGCGGGACTGGAATTTTGCCCCGCAGGCCGGAGAGATGCTGAACCGCTGTCTCATCAGCGATGATATCCCTGTGTCGCCGCAGCCACTGAGCCACTGAGCGGCGAAATCCTGCTCACTTTTTCAACAGAACACAGTCCCCACAGGCCATGCACCTTCCGGAGCATGGCCTTTCTGCTTTTATGCCCTTTAACCTGATATCAGAGGTATTAACCATGCGCTTAGCCAGCCGTTTTGGTGCGGCCAGTCTCGTACGCCGCGACCGCCCACTGACCCGCGACGAACTGTCCCATTACGTTCCCAGCATATTCAGTGAAGAAAAGCACGAATCACGCTCAGAACGTTATACGTATATCCCGACCATCACACTGCTTGATAATCTGCAGCGGGAAGGCTTCCAGCCGTTCTTTGCCTGCCAGACCCGCGTTCGCGACCTGAATAAACGCGACCACACAAAGCACATGCTGCGTCTGCGGCGTGAGGGGCAAATCACCGGCAAACAGGTCCCCGAAATCATCCTGCTTAACAGCCACGACGGCTCCAGTTCATACCAGATGCTGCCGGGCCTGTTTCGCTTTGTCTGCCAGAACGGACTTGTCTGTGGCGAAACCTTTGGTGAGGTTCGCGTACCGCATAAGGGCAATGTGGTGGAGAAAGTCATTGAAGGGGCCTATGAGGTGCTGGGGATATTTGATCGGGTGGAGGAGAAGCGGGATGCCATGCAGTCAATGCTACTTCCTCCGCCGGCACAACAGGCGTTTGCCAGAGCCGCCCTGACGTACCGCTTTGGGGAAGAGCACCAGCCGGTGACGGAAGCACAGATTCTGTCTGCGCGACGCTGGCAGGATGAAAGCTCCGACCTGTGGACCACCTACCAGCGTATCCAGGAAAACCTGATTAAAGGCGGTCTGCCGGGCAGAACAACGAAAGGTAAACGGGCCCACACCCGTGCGGTTAAAGGCATTGACGGCGACGTGAAGCTCAACCGAGCCCTGTGGGTCATGGCGGAAAGCCTGCTCGAGAGTCTGAAGTAATGCAGTGTATTCCCGGCGGCGTGATTCAGGTTTCGCCACATCAGTTCCCCCTGAACAGTGAGCAAGGCTGCCGCTCCATCTCTGATGACGACCTGTGCGCCTGGTGCTCTCACCTTCTTTATCGTCCCGGTGAACTCAGCCAGTGCAGCGTAAGTATCCCTGAGGGGCCCTGGCCTTCACGCTGTGATGAGAATGGCTACGCACAGTCCTGTCCGTCACTTCGTTTTAACAACCCATCCGAAAATACAAAGGAAATCAAATGAACAACATGCTCACCCTGGACGACAATACCGTCGACTCAGCATCCACTGAACAACAGCACGCAACCGCAATTGTCTGCACACCTGTACCGGATGAACAGCGCATTGCCTTCTGGCCGCAGCACTTTGGCAGCATTCCACAATGGATAATCCTTGAACCGGCTGTTTTTGCGTGGATGGAGCGTTTCTGTGAGCACTACAACGGCGGCATCTGGAATTTTTATACTCTGGCCAACGGTGGGGCATTTATGGCTCCGGACACTGACATAGGCGACGATGAAAAATGGGTGCTGTTTAACCCCATGAACGGCAACGGCGCGGAGATGAGCGCTGAAGCCGCCGGGATTGCGGTCTGTCTCATCGCCTACAGCCACCACGCCTGCCGTACGGAATGCGATACCATGACCGGACACTATTACCGCCTGCGCGATTACGCGATTAACCACGCGGAATGCAACGCCATTATGCGTATTATTGACTGAGAGAGCTCTGGTATGGAACAACAGCTACCGTTATTTGCCGCCTCATTAACGTCATCAGAACAACACACTATCCGGGAAGCCTTAACCCTGCTGGAGTACCAGCTACGTGAACCCGGCACGTCATTTACCTCCAGCCATGCGGTTCGTGACTGGCTGCGTCTGCAGCTTGCCACACTTGACCGCGAAGCTTTCACCGTCCTGTGGCTTGATAACCAGAATCGACTGATAGCCCACGACACACTGTTCCTGGGGACGATCAACACTGTCACCGTTCATCCGCGTGAGGTCGTTAAATCCGGCCTGAAAAATAACGCTGCCGCAGCCATTCTTGCGCATAACCACCCGTCGGGAGAGGCTGAACCCAGTAAAGCCGACAGGCTGATTACGGAACGTCTGAAACAGGCTCTGGAACTGGTTGACATTCGCCTGCCGGACCATCTGATCATCGGCGGGATGGATATTGTCTCTTTTGCTGAGCGCGGCTGGCTGTAAGGAGTAAACAGCGATGAAAATAATCAGCAAACGTCAGGCAATGGCAATATACCGTCAACACCCGCAGTCCCGGTTGTTTCGCTTCTGTACCGGGAAATACGAGTGGTCCGGCAGTATCTGCCACTATGCCGGCCGGGAGGTGCAGGATATCAGTGGTGTGCTGGCTGTATTCGCTGAACGCCGCCAGGACCGCAATGGCCCGTATGTCGTATTGCGTAGCGTCACGCTCAATTAACCTTAATTAAGGAGCACTAAATTGTCGAATCAACTACCTCCAGTAAACCATGATGTCTCTGAGCCCTGGTGGGGGCTGAAACCGGGCATCACTCCGTGTTTTGGCGCACGACTGGTACAGGAAGGCAACCGCCTGCATTATCTGGCTGATCGGGCCAGTATCGCCGGTGTGTTCAGCGATGCGGATTTACGCCATCTCGATCAGGCATTTCCGGTACTGCTCAAACAGCTGGAATTAATGCTGGTTTCCGGTGAGCTCAATCCCCGCCATCAGCACTGTGTCACGTTATATGCAAAAGGGCTGACCTGTGAAGCAGATTCCCTCGGATCACATGGCTACATTTATACAGCAATTTATCCGACACCAGACGACAGCATAACCCGGTAACCCCGTCCCATAATCCTTCATTCTTTTTAACCCGACTTCATTCAGGAACATTTCATTATGCAAACCTTATCCGCCATCCCGAAGCGGAAGGCACCGTCACGCCCGACGCCCGTTGAAATCTGGCAGCAACTTCTTACGTATCTGTTAAAAAGACATTACGGCCTTTCGCTTAGCGACACGCAATTTTCCGATGAGAAGATTATTACGCAATATATTGACGCCGGTATCTCACTGTCAGATGCACTCAATTTTCTCGTTGAAAAATCTGAACTGGTGCGGATTGATCGTCCCGGTTTCTCCATTAAGCATCAGTCCCCTTTTATCGGGGTGATTGATATTCTCCGGGCCAGACGGGCAACGGGTTTGATGCAACGTAACGGGTATAAAAGGATCACTCTTCTCATCGCTGGAAATGCAGCTCGGGAGCAACATTCATGAAACTATCCCTGACGGCAGAAGCCGATGCTATCAATGTACTGGCCCTCAACATGGGTCGTATCGCCGTCGATATCGATGGTATTGAGCTGGCAGCGCTGATTGATGTGGTCAGTGACAACGGGTATTCCCTTCGCGTTGCTGACGAACCCGGGAAGCTGATTGTTGAAGATCCTCTGCCACGCGCCGCCTGTCTGAACGGGATCCAGTGCAGTACCGCACATATCACGGAGGAAGACAATGCTCTGCTGTACAAACAGTCGCATCAGCATGAAGACTTTGGTGAGTCTGAATGGATTTTGTACACCGGATCGGGTTATCTGCTCAACCTGGGCGCGTGGTCGTTTCCGGTATTACGCCTCAAACGTCTCGGTCTGTCGAAAGCCTGTCGTCGCCTGGTGGTGGCGCTTATGCGTCGTTACTCCGTCAGTATTGTTCATCTTGATGCCTGTGGCGAAGTGCTGCCAGGTTTTCCCACATTTGACTGGTAACCCAACATCAATCACCACAAAAAGTTCTAATGCCAGAGTTAACCACTGAAGTCGCTCTCAATAGTCTGACTGGCTGGCTGCAGGACAATATCGATAACGGTACGAGGATCATCTTCGACAACGACGAAGACAACACCGACTCAGCAAAGTTGTTGTCCTGGATTGAGCAGGTGCGAAATGATGTTCGCGCCCGCTCAATCCAGCTTCTGCAACAGACCAGAACTGATTAACCACCAGGCAATACTCATTACACACGTATAAGCGCCAGCCCTTACCGGCTGGCGCTTTGCTTTTAGATAAAGGAAAGCAAAGATGTCAGACCTTACCTTCACCGAATCCGAAGTGTTAACCAGCCACACCGACATGATTTGCTCCACCAGCATTGAGCGCATCGTCACCGGACGTAATGCCGCGCTGGCACAGATTGAAGCGCTCATTCAGCAACTCAACGATATTTCAACACTGACCCGCAGTATTGGCGGTAAAACCGCTCTGGACTGGGCCATGAAGCAGGAATTCCGCTGTGGTTGCTGGTTGATGGAAAAACCAGAAACAGCGATGAAAGCCATTGCCCGTAATCTCGATCGTGGTATATGGCGCGATTTAATGAAAAAGTCAGGGATGCTTTCCATCATGGACGCTCAGGCGCGTGATCAGTGGTACAGAAACCTTGAGGGAGAGAACATTCCTGCAGTCAGCGAAGCCAACATTCTGAGCACTTTTGAGCAACTGCATCTGAATAAAGGTGATGTGTTTGAGCGGGGTGTCATTAACGTCTTCAAAGGGTTGAGCTGGGATTTTAAGACGAACAGCCCCTGTAAATTTGGAGGGAAAATCATCGTCAGTGGACTAGTCAAATGTGACCGGTGGGGATTTGGGCTTCTCTGGGGCAGGCAACACGATCGGTTAGCTGACCTTGAGCGGATGCTGATGCTTCTGGACGGAAAACCGGTTCCCGACAACCGTGCCGACGTCACCCGTCGTCTCGCCGATCATATCCATGAAAACAGGCACAGCAATCGTTACGAGGATGAGATGTTTGCAATCAAATACTTTCAGAGGGGAACTGCTCATATCACCTTTAAGCGGCAAGAACTGGTCGATAAGCTGAATGACATCATCGCCCGTCACTACCCTGGAATGCTGGCATCCGGACAGTAATCAGGGGCCTGCGCATATGTGAAATGTCAGTACCAGTGCAGTGTTAAACAAACCCCTTGCCAGGTTCGCCTGCTTATGGACAAAATGATACTGGCGTTCCTGGTGCTTTTCTTCTGGTGGTTTGTTACTGGATTCTGTAACGCACCAGGAGCGTCACCAGACAAAGGACCATCATAAAGTATCAACACATCAGCCTGAGGCGAGTATCCCCCTTATCGTCACCGATTCGGGTTTCGGATTCATACCAATCGGGAATGAGGGTACAAATGAGGGTATAAATATAATCAAATCAAAAATTTTGATTGCAAATCATAAAAATAAAACAAAACATCGATTCCGAGTCCGGCACCACTATTTACAAGGCCTCGCTGAAAAGCGGGGCTTTTTGCTATTCCGAGTATGGTAGAGTTCTGGTCGTTGCACTACGTTATTTGTTTGCTGTAATTTTCCGCATTTTTGACGATAATCCTCGCTTTTAGACGGCTTTTACTTCCTGAAGCACCTCCATCCTCTTTCTTTACTTACGGGCTTTTTACGGTCTTTCCGACCTGTTCCTACTTCTTCTCTCAACACTACTGTAAAAAAAACGGGGAAACAGAGAATTGACATATCAATTTGATTTAACTGTAATTTTATGAATAAACTGACGGAAAACCAGGTGGAAAATCCCCCATATGAATTTGGGGAAAAGCACATCAATAACGTTTGTTCTAATAGAGAATAACTTTTCCACGCGCTACATCGGGGTTTTCCACCTGTTTTCCCACGCCGAAAATCATCATATAACGCTTACCTTACATATGTGTTAATGCGTTTCCCATGCTTTCACCAAACTCATTGTTAGTCTGTACAATGTAATCAAGCCCGCTTCAGACACATATTATCTCTGTGTTACTTCTCTGATACATCGTTAACCCTTCGACCAGAACCAGACCATTAGCTCTTCTCACGGTCAGCGTCAGCATACCCAAACGCCATTAACAGTAATTATCGTTCAGAAGAAGCATTGTGCCGGGGATAGGTCAACTCTGACGGTTCTTTAACACAGTTTACAGGAGTTAATATATCCACTCAGACCCGCTTTCGCTTTACAAATGCCCTCATTAAAAATCCCCCGCCGAATACCACTGATACATGCTGCTCTTATTGATAAATAACCGGCAACATAGCGTATATTTAAGACTTCTGAACTGATTGCAGAATGCCTAAGTCGGGATTATCTGCCGCAATCATGTCTGGTCATTTGTTACAACAACACGGCGACAGTTCTCTGCCGCTATGAATTAACATTTTTGATGTCCTGAATTTAGTTTCTCCTGCCGCATGGTTAACTCGTCCATAAAATAGCGTGCAACTGCGGGCATTCCTTTATTCGCTGGGAATAGTGCATAAATCTGTCTTGGCTGGCCAGACCACTCGGGGAAAAGTTGTATCAGTCCCCCGTTTTGCAATTCTTCCTTGCAGGAAGGAAACGGTAACAAAGCAACACCATTGCCGCCAGCGACTGCCTGTAACAGAACCCGCAGATTATTGGAATACAAACGGGGGGAAAGTGACAGGGTGATTTCCTGACTCCCATTGATTAAATGCCACGATTGCATACGACCGTCGGCCAGTCTCACCATTGCCGGAGCCCTGTGAAGATCTCCAATGGTCTTTAAATCAGGATGTTGCTCGACCCACTGGGGGCTGGTAACCAGAATATCGTATAGCGTATTGATTTTTTTGTAGTGCAATGAAGAATCAGGCAATGCCCCTGAATTTACTGATAGCGCAATATCAATACCTTCTGCAATCATATCCACCGGGCGATTGACAGCAAGGAGTTGCACATTTGCCAGCGGCCAACGGGCAATAAATTCGTTGATGAATGCTCCCAGCCACGTTTCTGCCATGAATACCGGCGCACTGATCCGTAATGTCCCCTGTGGATACTCCTGTACCGCCTGAACAACAGCGCGGGCTCGCTCACTTTGATTTACCAGCGTCTGACACTCCTGCGCAAATTGCTCGCCGACTTTGGTCAGCGCAAGGCGTCGGGTTGTCCGCTGAATCAGATGTACACCAAGCTGTTCCTCTAATGCCGACATCCGCCGACTTAGCACTGATTTGGACACTTGCGCACGTATTGCCGCCCGGCTGTAGCTTCCTTCTTCTGCAATCAGGGCAAAATACCAGTAATCATTCCAGTCAATCATGATTGTTCTTTTATCGCAACAATGAAGTTCAATTTCGTCTATTTAAACATCATTTTAAGAACGGTTAAACTAGCCACACGTTTTAAATGAGACGAACACCATGAAGATCCTCCACATTGACAGCAGCCCTATGCTCTGCAACTCCAGCTCACGAAAGCTGAGCCTGGCGCTGACAAAAGCTATCTGCCAGCGCTTTCCGAATGCCAGCGTGACATACCGCGATCTCGGACGGACACCGCCACCCCACTTACGCGAAGAGACATTTCTGGTGCTTGGGGGAAAGTTAATGTCTACAGACGCACAAACGCAAAGTGAAGTGGAGGGTATCAGAAACGCGATCGCGGAGTTGAGCCTCTGCGATATATTAGTAATAGGTGCACCAATGATTAACCACTCTGTCTCCTCGGGTCTGAAAACCTGGATAGATCAGGTTTGCCAGGCTGGTCTGACATTTCGTTTTACCTCTACGGGTGCAACGGGGTTACTGGCCGACAGGCCAGCATTTATTGTCTCCACGCGTGGTGGAATTTATTCAGATACCAGGCATCGGGAATTGGATCATCAGGAAAGCTATCTGCGGTCAACGTTAAATTTGATGGGGATCACTAACGTCCATATATTGCCCACCGAAGGAGTGGATAAAACCGTACCAGGCAGATCTCTGGCAGAAAAAAACTCGCTGGCGCAAATTCCCTGTATGCTGGCTCATGCTTTTAATCGATAAGTTTATTAATATGAAAGGAATTCTTATGAATATCAGTAAAAAAATTGTCACCTCTTTTTTCTTACTCTCTTTATTTGGGCAGACATCCATTGCTGCAACAGAAATTAGTCATCCAGAAACAGACATGAAAGAAGTTGCTCATGTTAGTGTATCATCCATAAATAAAAATCCTGAAAGCATCATACAACTCCTTCAGAATAAAACTGAAGCGTCAGGTGCTCATTATTATCGAATCACTTCATTTCATATCGATAATCAATCACACGCCACCGCTATTCTTTATAAATAATCACAATCACAATCACAATCACAATCACAATCAATCGTAATTATTATCCAGGACACGGGTAATTGCCCGTGCCTGCTAAAAAAACAGGCCATTATGAAAATAACGTATTTTGTGAGTAGCTTAACATTACTCACAGCAAGTCTTATTTTTGTCTTATCAGGTGAAATATTCCACGCTGAAACATCTAAAATCTTTTGGCTGTTTCGGCAAAACTTTCTCTTTTTTAGTGGGTGCGTCGCATGGTGTTTTATGACATTAGCTATGTGTCTGATTTTGCGTTCACCCTGGTTGAATCGAATTCTGAAAGGTCTGGATAAATCGTGGGGTTTACACAAACAAGCTGGTATTATCGCGACAGTCTTTACACTGGCGCACTGGCTGGACGAAAAAATACCTCACTGGCTGGTGCAAAATGGCTGGCTTGCTCATCCAGGATCACTGGGAAGTGTTCAGATAAGCTCATGGCAATCTCAACTGATCTATGCAGGATTGTTAGCTGCTGAATGGTCTACATACCTGATGATAGGGTTGGTGCTGGTTTCTCTTGTAAAAAAAATCCCTTATAACATTTTCCATTTTATACATCGTCTGTTTCCTGTTTTTTACCTGGCTACTGCTTTCCATATTTTTACCGTTCTATTTAAAACATATTGGTGGAATTCACCTGCGGGCATTCTGCTGGTAATAGTGAGTATCCCCGGTATTTATGCCGCTGGTCTTTCGCTATTTAATATGATTGGTTATAAAAACAAACGCGTTGCGATCATCACAAACATCGACTATTACCCAAATGATATTATAGAAATAACTCTACATACTGACACTCCTCTATTACATACACCAGGGCAGTTTTCATTTTTAACATTTCAACATGATGCAGAGGCACACCCATTCACTATAGCCTCTTATTGCCAGGATAAAAAACACTTGCGCTTTGCCATTAAAGCATTAGGGGATCATACACATTCACTAAAGAAAGAATTAAAAACTGGACAGGACGTGATTGTTGAGGGCCCCTGGGGTTATTTAGACTTTAATATTCAATCTGAGCGTCAGGTCTGGGTTGCGGGAGGGATCGGCATCACTCCTTTTATATCTCAGCTGGAATATTTAAAACACTCAGACCACCCGCTCGGCCCCATTGATTTATGGTATTGCGTTGGTCAGCATGATGATTTGCAGTACCCTGTAAATCTCGAGTTATTATGTACAGCGGCAGGTGTGACTTTACACCGTATCGATGCCGGGATGAAACTGGAAGCCAAACATATTATGATGGAAAGCGATAATAGCCAAAACGTTCACGTCTGGTTTTGCGGGCCAGCAGGCTTTGCGAAAAGTCTACTATCCGGACTACAAAAGTACGGGATATCAGAGAAAGCCTTCCATTATGATCGTTTTAATATGCGTTAATTATTGATGAGAAAATTCATATACATATTTTTCTCAGGCTACCTCGGCATTGGCTTTACAAAAAATCGAAGAAACCGAATCTCAGAAATAGCCCTGTAATTCACTTTTCGGACTACTGGCACAATGCGATCCGGATGCTGAAATAAGCAAAGAAGATCGGGAGTGAATTAATGCACTTCCGGTCGGAAAAGAGGTTCTGTAAATGATTAAGGGACGCCACTGCGGAGACCCTTAGACATGAAAAAACAACAGATAAACAAAAGGCTCAGTCTTTCGACTGAGCCTTTCATTCTATTTGATGCCTGGCAGTTCCCTACTCTCG
>NZ_SZXM01000080.1:0-4175 GCF_005281355.1 Citrobacter sp. wls615
GCACCGCCGTAGGTTTTAGCCAGTACGGTAGTGATTGCAGCGGTCAGCGTTGTTTTACCATGGTCAACGTGGCCGATAGTACCGACGTTAACGTGCGGTTTAGTACGTTCAAATTTTTCTTTAGACATCGATTGTCCCTCTAAGACACGGATAAATCGGTGATATCACCACATCAACCAGGCAATATACCTGAGCTGTTGAATGCTTTTAAAAGTAAACAGAGAGAAACGGGAAGGAGAAGTGAAGTGGTGCTGATACCCAGAGTCGAACTGGGGACCTCACCCTTACCAAGGGTGCGCTCTACCAACTGAGCCATATCAGCACGTCTGGAGCGGGCAGCGGGAATCGAACCCGCATCATCAGCTTGGAAGGCTGAGGTAATAGCCATTATACGATGCCCGCATCCTGAAACTCGGCTACCCAGTTCTTTCTGTAACAAAAAAGAGATTTCTCTCTTTTATGTTCGAGCTGATTAATTTTTTAACCAACTCAGGCGGCGATAACGCTGCCAGAAAGTGGTGGTGGGGGAAGGATTCGAACCTTCGAAGTCTGTGACGGCAGATTTACAGTCTGCTCCCTTTGGCCGCTCGGGAACCCCACCGGACTTGATGGTGCCGACTACCGGAATCGAACTGGTGACCTACTGATTACAAGTCAGTTGCTCTACCTACTGAGCTAAGTCGGCATCAAGTAGCGCGCATTTTATGGAGACCTGCGCACTCATGCAACTAAAAAATTGCATAAAATGTTCTATCGCTCACATTTTGCACTATACGTCCGATAAATAATCTATTTCTTCGTATGATTGGACAAATTTCCAACGGCGCCCACCCTTCCAAAGGCAAGTTTTGCGCCGCCATGCGCTCATCCATAGAGAGAAAGTACCTCTTTATACATCTGGAATAGCCGTCACATTGCTTTTCAGGGGATGATTTTTTCTTATTATTCCCCCTCATCTGGTGTTACCCTCCTGCCCATTGTCCAAATTAACTGAAATGTGCGTGCCATTGCGTGCCGGGGATGATTTCGTTTTTTTACCGCAGACCTGATATAGCAATGACAGCCAGACCATGCGTATGAGTATAAAAGAGCAAGCGTTAACGTCGCCTTACCTACAGTTTGATCGCAACCAGTGGGCTGCGCTTCGTGATTCCGTGCCAATGACCCTGACCGAGGAAGAGATTGCTCGTCTGAAAGGCATTAACGAAGACTTGTCGCTGGAAGAAGTTGCCGAAATTTATTTGCCTCTATCGCGTTTGCTAAATTTTTACATCAGTTCGAACCTGCGACGTCAGGCAGTACTGGAGCAATTTTTAGGCACTAACGGCGAGCGTATTCCTTATATTATTAGCATTGCTGGCAGCGTCGCCGTTGGCAAAAGCACCACAGCTCGTGTTTTACAGGCACTGTTGAGTCGCTGGCCTGAGCATCGTAAGGTTGAGTTGATTACGACCGACGGTTTTCTTCATCCTAATCAGGTGTTGAAAGATCGTGGACTCATGAAGAAGAAAGGCTTCCCTCAGTCCTATGATATGCACCGCCTGGTTAAATTCGTTTCCGATTTGAAGTCAGGCGTACCTAACGTCACGGCGCCGGTCTACTCTCATCTTATCTATGATGTGATCCCTGATGGCGACAAAACCGTTGCCCAGCCTGACATATTAATACTCGAAGGGCTTAATGTATTACAGAGCGGGATGGATTATCCTCACGATCCACATCATGTATTTGTTTCTGATTTTGTCGACTTTTCTATTTATGTTGATGCGCCAGAAGAATTACTCCAGACGTGGTATATCAACCGCTTCCTGAAATTCCGCGAAGGGGCATTTACCAACCCAGACTCTTATTTCCATAATTATGCGAAATTGTCGGAAGATGAGGCAATCAACACAGCCACATCGTTATGGAAAGAGATTAACTGGCTGAATTTAAAACAAAATATTTTACCAACGCGTGAGCGAGCCAGCTTGATTATGACCAAAAGCGCCAATCATGCCGTTGAAGAGGTCAGGCTACGTAAATAAATTAATAAGGGGAGCTACAGCTCCCCTTATTATTATTCAGCACTTCTGAGCGATATTTCTCCGCCCATCCAGGGTTTTATCACGCCATTTTGTTCAAGCAATAATGCGCCTTGTGCATCTATTCCACGCGATACCCCAAATATTTCTTTATCGCCAATAATGAGTTTTACCGGACGGTCGATAAAGTTGTCCAACTTCTTCCAGCGGGACAGATAAGGTGCCAGGCCCTCATGTTCAAACAGTACCAGCGCAGCACGCAGCTCGCGGATCAGTCGGGCAGCAAGGGTATTGCGGTCAATATTAATTCCCGCTTCCTGGAGATTAATCCAGCCCTGATTAACGACATTCTCTTCTACCCGGCGCATGGCCATGTTAATACCCGCACCGATAACAATTTGCGCGGCATCGCCCGTCTTACCCGTGAGTTCAACCAAAATTCCGGCCAGTTTACGATCGAGCAGATAGAGATCGTTCGGCCATTTCACGCGAACTTTATCCGCACCCAGATCGCGTAAAACCTCCGCCATGACAATACCAATCACCAGACTCAAACCAATTGCGGCTGCCGGTCCTTGCTCTAGTCGCCAGAACATTGAGAGATACAGATTGGCGCCAAACGGCGAGAACCACTTACGTCCGCGACGGCCACGACCGGCCTGCTGATACTCAGCGACGCAGGCATCCCCTGACTCCAGTTGACCAATGCGGTCCATCAGGTACTGGTTGGTTGAGTCGATAACCGGCAGAACCGTGACATTCCCCCTATCCAACTGAGAATGAATCAGTGATGAGTCTAATAACTGGATAGGCTCAGGTAAGCTGTATCCTTTACCGGGAACAGTAAATACATCAACGCCCCAGTCGCGTAGCGTCTGAACATGCTTGTTGATTGCCGCGCGGCTCATTCCCAGCTGTTCACCAAGCTGCTCACCGGAATGAAATTCACCATCGGCTAACAAGGAAATAAGCGTCAGGGGGACGGTATTATCTTTCATGCGATGATCTCCACAGCATTCACTTCACCCTGTGGGCCAATAAATCTGACCTCAGGTTCAAGCCAGACATTGAATTTCTCACCGACGTTTTGGCGTACATGATGCGCTAGTTGCACCACATCCTGACTGGTCGCACGGTCTGCATTGATCAGTACCAGTGCTTGCTGCTGATGTACCGCTGCACCACCAATACGCATGCCTTTTAGCTGGCATTGATCGATAAGCCAGCCGGCAGCCAGTTTCACTGAACCATCAACCTGTGGGTAATGAGGCGCGGTCGGGAATTTAGCCAGCAGTTCCTGCGCAACGTGCGCTGTAACAACCGGGTTTTTAAAGAAACTACCCGCATTACCGTTAACTTTCGGGTCGGGCAGCTTTGTTGTGCGCATATGACAGACAGAATCAAAAACCTGCTGAGGCGTCACGGTTGCGGGATCCAGACGAGTCAGGTCGCCATAAGTGAGAACGGGCTGCCACTGTTTAGGCAAGCGCAGACCAACGGCAACAATTGCGAAACGATCCTGGTATTCATGCTTGAAGATGCTGTCACGGTAACCAAAACGGCATTCCGCGGCGCTGACGCGCAGATGTTTGCCGGTTGACAGTTCAACACAGTCCACATATTCACAGACACGCTGCAGCTCCACACCATAAGCACCAATATTCTGAATGGGAGATGAACCGACGCATCCGGGAATGAGTGCCAGATTTTCCAGCCCAGGCATACCTTCTTGCAGCGTGTGCTGTACCAAATGATGCCAGTTCTCACCGGCACCTACGTGCAGATGCCACGCCTCAGGTTGTTCTGTGATCTCAATACCCTTGATTCGATTGACGATCACCGTTCCATGGAAGGTATCGAGAAACAGGACGTTACTCCCCTCGCCCAGGATCAGTACTGGATGATGTGATGCATTCGCTGATTGCCAGGCATTCAGCAGTTGTTGCTCATTTTCGGCGCAGACAAGCTCATTAGCTTGTTGATCGATACCGAAGGTGTTCCAGGCTTTAAGGGAGTGATTCATAAACGCTTTCCTGATGCAAAATCGCGCTTAGTTTACCGCATATGCCGCAGGATGGCTTGTGTTATGGATGCGAGGGGAAGTTGCTTTGGTAGGCCGGACCCGGCAGGTTTCATTTCGCACAGACGCAA
>NZ_SZXM01000050.1:0-9696 GCF_005281355.1 Citrobacter sp. wls615
GCTCACCGCATCCGCATCGGTGCTGATGGTAAAGCCCGGTGTCACTACGTTGGTCTGGTTATCCCCCGCCGTACCGGTGTCGTCGCTCAGGGTGATGACCGGGGCCGCCACGGTGGTGTCCACGGTGATAGCCAGTGCGGTCGAGGTCGCGGTGTTCCCCGCGTCATCCGTCACCTGCACGGTGATGCTGTACTCCCCGTCCGCCAGTTGCGGGGCGGTAAAGGTCCACGTCCCGTCCGCCTGCACGGCGTCATAGGCAGTGCCGTTAATCAGCACCTGCACGCTGACGGCGTCCGCATCCACATTACCGATGGTGAACAGCGGCGTGAAACACCGGGGTGGTGTCGTTGGTGATGTTGTCCGTCGCGCTGATGCCGCTGTCGCTGGCGTCTGCCAGGTCCACCGTCGGGGTAGACACTTGAGTATCAATGGTGACCTGAATTTTTTCTGATGTCGCAGAGTTACCTGCAACATCTGTTGCTGTGATATAAAAAATATAGCTTCCATCGTTCAACGCCTGCGATCCCGTGAAGCTGTAAGACCAGTTTCCGTTAGCGCCCGCGCTGACTTTAGCTATCGCCTTACCGTCCTGATAAATAGTGATACTGGAATAAGCCTCAGCGGATCCGGAGAAAACCGGTGAAGCACTATTGGTAATGCGATCGGCATCACTTATGCCGCTATCGCTATCAAGATGAATGGTTGGTGTTTCGATCGTACTATCGACGACAATATCCAGCGTGGTTGAATTTGCACTGTTGCCTGCGACATCTGTAGCTCGTACGACGACGGTATGCTCGCCATCAGCTAAGTTCGCCTCTTCTGGGATTCGATAATTCCAGACACCATTTTTGTCGCTGACAACCTGACCGATCAAAGTGCCATCAATAAAGATCTCGATCATCGCGTTAGCTTCAGCCGTTCCAGTTAATAGTGGCTGCGTCTCTTTGGTAATGCCATCATCATTCGACGATCCCGTATCTGAACCCGGATCTAATTTAAGCGACGGAGTGACGGTGACGGTATCAATGACCAATTCGTAACTGCTGCTCGAGGTGTTTCCTACCTCATCCTGAGCCTGAAAAGTTAGCCTATAATCGCCGTCGGAAAGGGCTGGATTCGGATCATATTCGAACTGCCAGTTACCATTAGCATCAGCCAGGGTGGTACCCACTGCTTTTCCGTCGATCATCACGGTAATGGTGGCGTATTTTTCAGCAGTCCCATCAATTGTCAAATTGTCATTTTGCCGGGTGATCCAGTCAGTCTGACTTACCCCCGTATCATCGTCAGCCAGCAAAGTGGCAACGGGTGAGGTCGTGCTTGTATCGACTATAAAAGTACAATCAGCAGATGATGCCGAAGTATTTCCCGCAAGGTCAGTAGCATAAGCGACTGCAGTATGGCTACCTTCAGCCAGATCGCTCGGCATGGTAAACGACCAGATACCATCGCGGTTTGCCGTCACCGTGCCATAGGCCTTGCCATCAATATAAATTGTTACCGTACTGCCCGCCTCTGCTGTCCCGGTAAAGGCTGGCGTGCTGTCATTTGTTAGTATGTCGCCTGATTTTGAAACCGTATATTTATCCAGTTCAATATCTGGCGATACGGGAGCAACTGTATCAATGGTATATTCGTAGCTGAAGGTTTGCTGGTTGCCCGCATAATCGGTTACGGTAATTGAGAGTTCGTTCTGCCCTTCTGCAGAGGCCTGCGCCAGGTTAAAGCTGAAATTACCACTCTGTGTAGCATCGATTTCAATCGTTTCCCCGGTCGTCAGGTTAGTGATCACAATATGACTATTTGGGTCCGTTTTACCGGTAAACGCTGGATAAGTATCGTTGGTATAATTGTCTCCGGCAATTCCGCTATCTGACTGGCTGGTCATAGCCAGCGTGAACGCATCAATATCGGTGTCGACAGTAACATCTATTTGTGCGGTTGAGGTATTACCGGCACGATCGGAAGAAACCACTTCGAAAGTATAAACGCCGTCAGCGGTAATTTTATTTTCCGGCAGAGTATATTGCCAGTTCCCCATGGAATCCACGCTGATATCGGCAACTTTATAGCCATTAAGATATAACTCAAGCGTGGAGTCTGGTTCAGCATTACCATGAAGGGAAGGTGTTTTATCATTGGTCAGGCTATCGGTCGAGGACATCCCCGTATCACTGGCTTCATCAAGAATAATAACGGGTGTTTCTGGAGGAATCGTATCCAGCGTAATAACGCCGGTCGTTGATGCCGTGTTTCCCGCTTTATCCGTAGCATCAATCTCAATATTATTAATGCCTTCATTTAATTCTGAACCACTAAACTGATACGACCAGGTGCCATCAGAATCTACGGTGACCGTGGTAAGCAGAACACCATTGGAATAGATAGCAACTTGCGACCCTGCTTCAGCATCACCAATAATTTTCGCATCGGTAAAACGGGTAAGGTTTTCGCCTTCGATACGATCGGCTTCAGGAATGGCGTACTGATCGTCAAGTTCGAAAGTAGGGGCTGCGATAACAGTATCAATGGTGACGATAAGTTTCGCGCTACCGCTTCCACCCTGCCCGTCCGTCACATCGACCTGGACGTTGTGTTGCCCGTCAGCCAGCACCGTTCCGCTAGTGAATGAAAAGTTGCCCATCGCATCGGAGGTCGTGACGGCAACAACCACACCATCTACGCGCAGTGAAACCGTTAAACCGGGATCGGTGGACCCCACAAACAGCGGTGTGGTGATGTTGGTTATATTATCGTTCTTTATACCAGAATCACTGCCCTCATCGAGTTTAAGGGTCACATCGATAGGTTTTACGTCTACGGTCGTTTCGTCAGAGTCTGATGAGCTTGAAGAACTGGATGAACTGGAGGAGTAATCAGAGAAAATTAAACGACTGGCCTCAGCGACAGAGTCATCGTCATATTTCTTATGATAAAGGCTTGCATCCAGCTGCGCCTCTCCCTGGTTCTGAGAGGCTGCGCCATTTTGGCCATTGCTCTGCGCTTTATCATTAAGAAACTCCTCAAGCTGCTTTTGAACTTCCGCAGAAGCTTTCTGCGCCTCTTCAGCTTCAGAACGCATTTTTTCTGCTTCATGCTTCAGGTCAGCAGCCTCTTTTTTAGCTTCTTCAAGGGCTTTCGCATCAATCTCGCTAATCATATTGATATTATCTTTCAGCACATGTTCCTGACGTTGATCTGACAGTGCAGAATCAAGTCGTTCAAGCTGAAGGTTGCTTAAGTCGATCGTTTTCAGCAGTTGCTGACCAGAGACATCACTCCCATAGAATTTAAAGCGAACGTGGTTATTTTCAAGGCTTGAATAGAGAGCGCCGTTAATAATGTTAACCACCACATTACCCGGAAAAATAAATTTAAAGTCGGTCCCACTAATGACGACTTTGGCACTATCCATAGCACCATACTGCTGTAAGTCGATCACTGAATCATTGCTTGCAAAAATAGTATTACTCATATTATCACCCTGAATTAATGAGTTGATTTACTGTCAGTGATGACCGGCTCACTGAAAACTTGTTGAAGGCCGCGCAACAATGGCGAGGCGAGATATTTTAATATGCTGTGGTTACCTGTAATAATGAAAGCATCTACCGTCATCCCAGGTTTGATAACATCACGTTCTTTCGTACCGATAGTGAACTCTACGATAGCTTTGTAATACCTCACCGTATTTCCATTAACCGTATCCTCGTAGGAGTCGGGACTGATTTGCTCTACCACACCGGTATAAGGTTTTGAACCCGAGAGAATAAATGAGAGAATTTTCACGTTAACCGAACCACCAACATAAATTTGATCGCGATCTTTGGGCTGAATTTTTACTTCCGCGAGCATTTTGGTTGACATCGGTTTGATCTCAAACAGCGAGTCAGCGGCCTGTATAACGCCGCCTTTGGTGAAGGCATTTTTGTTGATTTGATAAATCACGCCATCAATGGGCGATCGAACGCGAGATTCTTTCATCTGCTTTTGTAATACACTCATGGCAGAGTCATTAAGCGCAGCTTCATGCTGAGCATCGACAAGATTTTTCGACAAGGTATTACGAAAAGTAAAGACATCGTCATTAATCTCGCTATGGATTACCTTTATCTCTTCTGATTTCGCCACTATCTGGCTTTCAAGATCGATAAGCTCAGACTTTAGACGCTCTGCCGCCTGTTTTTTTGCCAGCAGGGTAGTATAAGAACTGATACCCTTTTTAACCAAAGGAGAAAGAAGATTAACCTCTTCCTGAACAAGCATTAGCTCGCTGTTCTTGCTGATTTTAGAAATACCTAAGCGCTCAATTTCAGAATTGAGGCTGTTGATTTTGTTATCCTTTGTTTTGGTCTGGCTAATTAACAATTGTATATTACCAATCAAGTCCTGATTTGTGATATTGCTAATATCAAAGAGAGTGTAATCTTGACTCCAGGCCAAAATGGACATCATTTCTTTGATATATAAGGCAAGATAGCGGTGCTGAGCTTGGGTACGCTCATTTTCTTTCTGAATATCAAAGTTCGATGTTTCGGCAAGGATCTGGCCTTTGGTGACAAAATCCCCTTCAGCGACATGTATTGCATCAATCGTTCCTCCTTTAGAGAGAGAAACGACCTGAGTATTATCCTTGGTAATAATGACACCGCTGCCATGCACGACCGAATTTATCTTTATCAGGCTAAAAAGTAGGAGTATGACAAAGGTCATCACGATGATGACCATCATCAGATGGTCACACTGTTTCCTGTTCATTGCGACAGAGAACCGTTTTTAGGCAGTATCTGGCCAGGTTCCAGATACAGTTCATGTAACAGATCGGCGAGTTGGGCCATCTGTTCAAGCTTAGCCTGATAGATAGAGAATTGTGACTCAATCATTGTCAGGTTAGCCTGGTAATGTTCATTCCTGCTGGAGATAAAGTCGAGTAGCGACTTTTGACCCAATTTGAACTCTTCTTTATACAGTTCAATGAGTTTCCCAGCATTTTCATAAGATCGTTTAGATATAGCTAATGAATCTTTTCCCGTCATATATTTAGAGACAGAAGCATCAACACTATTGCGGGTTTTAAAAATAAAATCATCAAGACCCAATTTTGCCTGGGTATATTTCGCGCTAAATTTGGCAGCTTCTGATTGGTTCTTAAAACCATTAAAAATATTAAAGCCTACTTTAACGCCAACCTGGATCTCATCCTCATAATCATCCTGCTGCGCATCTTTAGATGGATTATTGTCCGTGTAGTGGGCGTTGAAATCCACAACCGGATAATTAGCTGATTTTGCCGCCGAATATTCAGCATTTGCTGCAGATATAGCTTTCATTAAAGAAAGATACGTCGGATTATCCTGCATGATTTTTTTATAAACCGCATCTTTATCAGCATTAAAAGGGTATTTATTGAAAAAATCAGGCAACTTACCCAAGTTTTCAGCGGTGACATTGTCTCCCGTAAGATTACGCAGCATCATCAATTGCGTATCCAGTTGCGCACGGAAATTCAGCTCTTGGGTGCTTAAAGAGTCGATAGATACCTGAACTTTACGGATATCCGACTGCATCGCCGCGCCTGCGGCGATGAGATCGGAGAAATCATTCAGCATCTGCCTGTAAAAAATTTTCTCGTCGTCGATCACTGCAAGTATCTGCCGGGTTTTTTCCACTGACAAATAGGCATCGGCCGTTTTTTGTGCGGTTGTGAGCAACTCCTGCTGGAAATCGTACTTACTAGCCTCTTCCTGCTGCTCAGACTTAGAAATATTGTTGCTTCTGACGCCAAAATCCGCGATACGGTAAGCGAGGGTTAATTTATTCTCTACGTTCTGCTCATTATCATGTTCGTCCGTTTTTTTATGGATTGCCTCTGACGAAACGTCCAACGTCGGATAGAGAGAAGCTTTGCTCATGTTCGTCTCCTGGTGACGCATCTCGGTCTCCCACGAGGCAATGGCCACAGAAGGTTGCGAGTTTAGGGCATCTACAATTAACGTTCGCAGCGGCAACGTATGGTCTCTCGTTTCGGCATGAGCGCTGATGGCCAACGGCAGTGAACTCCCCAGAATAAGCAAAGCAATGACGGATTTATTCATGGCTTTTTTTCTCCTTAAGGACATTAATTTCTTTTTGCAGGTTGCGGTGCATTCCGGCAATTTGTCCAAGCAGGGGTTCAAACGTCTGTGACTGGCTATCCAGCGTGGCGACGGTTTCATGATGGCGCTCGAGGTTGAGGCGTTCGGCGGTTTCTACAGCGTTGGAGATGCCAGCCAGAAGTGAAGCCTGCTCGCTGAAGTGGCGCTCAGCAACGGTATGTAATTCACCCACGTTGGCATCGAGGTCTCCAATACCATCACTGACCTCGAGGACGGCATGATGGGTATGTGCTTGCGCGGCCAGTAATTCACCCAACGTACTACTCTGAGACTCAAGCGTAATCATCAGCTGTTGCTGACTGGCCTGCAGCAAAGATTGACTTTCGGTTAGCGCTGCAAGATGCATTCCCTGGTTGACCAGAGCTTGCGTAGACGCGCCGACCTCTTTCTCTATCCCGAGCAAAACGGAATGATTAGAGGTGATGCACTTATCTATTTGCTGTAACTGTTCAACCTGTTGATGAACCGCGGCAATAAGGGTGTCATTAAATATCTCAGCCTTACGAGAACCTTCTACAGTGCAACTTAGAAGTGAATTCAGCATGTTGTTGCTGGCGTCGAATGCGTTGGTCAGACGTTCCTGAAAACCGAACATACCCGCCTTAAACTCTTTGATCACATCGTCCAGATCGGTTATCAGACGCAGGGTTTTCGTTTTTCCGATCGCAGCGTTTTTACTGCGCTCATGACATTCTCTGACGAAATCAAGGCGCGCATTGCGTAAATCGATGGCTAAACGGGTAAACTCTCCACGCAGGAAAGAACACATCACGTTCAGTAAAATAGCGCTCACCACCCCATAGATTGATGAAACGAATGCAGTATTCATTCCCTTAAGTGGTTCAGCAAGCGAGGAGACCACACTGACGATGATCCCTAATGTATCTGCCTCGTTACCGCCGGTGATTTGCGATTTCTCCAGTAATGAGATGACCGACGCTATCGTCATTGATAAGCCCGCGAAGGTACCCAACAGGCCAATCATGGTAGACAGGTTTGCGCAGGTCATAACCCCAGCCAGACTCTGGTTCTGCTTACGATTCACGCTGTTATCCATGCTTTCATACAGCGTGGCAACAGTATCATCATCAAGACCATGGCTCGCTGAGAAAACAATCTTGTTGGCATCACCAAGTAAATAAGAGTGTTTCTGTGCATTCTTATTACGTAATACAGTTACGCACTTACTTATTTCAATAAATGAGAAAATAACAATAAATGTGCCCGTCAGATACATAATAATAATGATGGAACTGTAGAATGCCGCGACATGCCATGTTTCAAAAACATAGGCACGTAAACCGGGCATACACAGCAAAATAACAGGCAAAAATGCGAACACTAATGCAATAATAAAAGCACGATACCGCTTTAAGTTATTCATTATTTATCATTCACTCTTAGTAATGACGGCACTATTCGTCAACGTTGTTGCATCATTAACGACTGAGATAGAAACTTCCGTGTTGGGATATTTGCTTTTGACGACCTTCAGCAAGATCACACCGCGTTCGTAGGCCAGACGCATAGCATCGGAAATAGCGACAGAAGGGCTGACATAGGCATAAACTGCAATACTGACCGGTTTATCTCCGCCAAACCATTTATCCATCTCATCAATGACCTCTTGTGGATAGCCTTGCTCCATTGATTTAAAATGAACAATAAACTGGTGGCCTTGAGTCTCCCAGGATGGGGTCGCTGTCGAGGTATCAAATTGACCGGAAGCCTGCCCTTTAATCGAGGTAGCAGTTTGATTGTCGGCCAGTCTAATCACTTCATTTTTCTTATCTTCATGGCTTGCCTGCTCCGTTACGCTACCAGTAGACGCTGCTGAAGCGGCAGTAGAATCAGAGGCCGCAGTGGAATCAGTTGAAGAAACTGCAGCCAACATATCGGCATCAGCGTCCTGGCTACCATTTTTTTTATCACCTTCAGCAGGGTTATTTTGTAGTTGATCACCCGTACGGGTTTGATTAGATGTCATGCTGGTAGCACTGCTGCTGGCTTCGCTACCGCGTGTCGGGGATGCTACTGCCTGAACAGTTTGTTCAACCAGAGAAGGTGCTTCGTAACGTTTTTTAGAGCTTTCATACATAATTAGCATACTGTTAAGTACGAAAACTAACATTAAAAATATAAAAATACATAACACTGTTGAAAACGCATCAACAAACGTTGGCCATGGGTTACTCTCTTCCATTGTTCCAATCTTCCATAAAAACACCAATTTAGAATAGTTCCTGGCGGATATTATATTTACCAAAGCAATAAAAGAAAGATGGGCATTTATTTTTAAGAAAACATCAATACAATAAGCAATATAAAAAAACAAAAAACATTCACAAAAACAATATCAAGTAAAAAAGCCACCTGTTTATTCTTTTATTTTTTAAATAATATTATCTATACCTCAGCATTACTTTTATTTATAAAGTATTTTTTAAAAACAATTAAATGAATCATTAATATATTCCATGAACAAAAAAGCAGGTTACAGAATATAAAAACGGCTTCTTTTTACAGAAGCCGTTGCAATATAAAAATTGACCCTTTCCAGTATTGTCCGTAGACAACTTTACTAAAAATGTTAATACATCACAGCGCCATCAGGCGGTCCAGCGACGGGGCAAAGTAATAGCCACCGGTTACCGGCTTGGTGAAACGCAGCATCGCGTCGCGCTTACCGTCTGTGTCGCCAAACATACTCAGCAGTTGCTGCTCAATGTTGTGCAGACGTGCGCAGTAGGCGCAGAAATAGAGACCGTGTGTGCCGCTGGCCGTGCCGTATGGCAGGCTCTGGCGCACAATTTTCAGCCCTTTACCGTCTTCTTTCAGATCAACGCGGCTCAGGTGAGAGGTAACCGGACGGTCATCACCGTCGATCTCTTCGTTGGCTTCCTTGGTACGACCAATCATCATTTCCTGGTCGTGAATGCTCATGCGGTTAAGCTGCTTCAGGTTATGTTCCCAACGCTGCACAAATACATAGCTGCCACCAGCATCCACGCCATCTTTGATCACCGCGACTTCACGACGCGTTTCTTCACCAGCCGGATTTTCCGTACCGTCAACAAAGCCGCTGAGATCGCGTTCTTCAACCCAACGGAAACCGTGGATCTCTTCTTTGACGTCAATGCAGTCACCAAATGCTTCCATTGCTGCCTGCGCGACGGAGAAATTCACGTCATGACGCAAAGAGAGAATGTGGATCAACACATCATACTGGGTGGCTGGCGCCAGGCCTTTACCGTAAGGGATAAAGTCTTTTAACTCTTCCGCCCCAACGCCGCCGCTTAATGCACGCCAGGTGTTGTTGCCGAAAGCCACAACCGCGCCCAGATGCGCATCCGGGAACTTCGCTTCAAAGGTCGCCAGTTTATCAGCAAAGATTTTGCTGGCCGCACGCAGGGCCTCAACGTCGCCTTTAACATTGGCTTCAATCCAAATCGCCGCACGGCAATGTTCTGGCAAAATGCCACTCTGAACCTGAGACATTGTTCCTCCTGAAAAATAAATATCCTCCGGCATAGCCGGA
>NZ_SZXM01000010.1:0-30792 GCF_005281355.1 Citrobacter sp. wls615
TCCGGCTATGCCGGAGGATATTTATTTTCTGAAAAGCACATAATGCCTGGTGTAATTTCTTTAGACTTCTTTACATTAGGTTAGGCAAAAACTATTTGATGTTTATATACTAAAGGTAAGCCTAACTCGTGGCAGGCTTGCTCGTCATACTTCAGCGTGTATTGGCGTTTTACAGGTCCGACCCCAGCAAAACATAAGGGGAATGCATACGGCCTGGCTACTCAAAGTATGATAAAGAAAACAGGGGGCAAGGGATGTTGCTTAATAAAATGTGTGGTCGTCGGCTGTCGGCAATTAGTTTGTGCCTGGCCGTAACATTCGCTCCACTGTTCAATGCGCAGGCCGATGAGCCTGAAATGATCCCTGGCGACAGCTCAGCGTCCGTCAGTGAACAGCCAACAGCGTTACCGCAACCGCAGGTTCAATCTTCCGCGACTGCTATCATGGCGGGTATTCAACCGCTGCCGGAGGGCGTGTCTGTCGATAGCACTCGCGCCAAATTACAATCTCAACTTCCCGCGGGCTTCACGCCGGTTTATATGAGCCAGTTGGAATTGCTGTATGCCGCTCGCGAAATGAAACCGATGTGGGAAAATCGAGATGCGGTAAAAGCGTTTCAGCAACAGTTAGCCGAGGTGGCGATTGCCGGATTTCAGCCGCAATTTACCACCTGGGTCGCATTGCTTACCGACCCGGCGGTAACGGGTCAGGCGCGAGACATCGTGCTTTCTGATGCCCTGATGGGATATCTGCACTTTATCGCAAATATCCCCGTCAAAGGTAATCGCTGGCTCTACAGTGATAAGCCCTATGCGCTGGCAACTCCGCCGATTTCCGTGATCAACCAATGGCAGGTGGCGCTGGATAATGGGCAACTGACGTCGTTTATTACCGGCCTGGCGCCTCAGCATCCGCAGTATGCAGCCATGCATGAATCGTTGTTAAAACTGGTGAGCGATACGCGTCCCTGGCCGCAGTTAACCAGTACCGCGACGCTGCGTCCTGGCGAGTGGAGTAACGATATCCCCGCGTTGCGTGAAATCTTACGCCGCACCGGGATGCTTGAATCAGTCGTCAGTACGGCTGCTAAAGAAGGGCGTAGCGCTTACGGCAGTGAACTGGTTGCGGCGGTGAAGCGTTTCCAGACGTGGCAGGGGTTGGGGGCCGATGGCGCCATTGGACCCGCAACGCGTGACTGGCTGAACGTAACGCCCGCTCAGCGTGCAGGTGTGCTGGCGTTGAATATTCAGCGTTTGCGCCTGCTTCCGAGTGATTTGTCTACCGGTATCATGGTGAATATTCCTGCCTACTCGCTGGTTTATTATCAGAACGGCAATCAGGTGCTAGCCTCACGCGTTATTGTCGGGCGTCCCGATCGCAAAACGCCGATGATGAGCAGTGCGCTGAATAATGTGGTCGTTAACCCACCGTGGAACGTACCGCCGACGCTGGCACGTAAAGATATTCTGCCTAAGGTGTGGAATGACCCGGGATACCTTGAGCGTCACGGCTATACCGTAATGCGCGGCTGGAATAGCAAAGAGACGATAGATCCATGGCAGGTTGACTGGGCGACCATCACCGCATCGAATCTGCCGTTCCGCTTCCAACAGGCGCCGGGCGCGCGTAACTCGCTCGGCCGTTATAAATTTAATATGCCGAGTTCAGATGCTATTTATCTGCACGATACGCCAAACCACAACCTGTTCCAGAAAGATACGCGGGCGCTTAGCTCAGGCTGCGTGCGTGTGAATAAGGCATCTGAGCTGGCGAATATGCTGCTACAGGATGCGGGCTGGAATGATTCGCGCATCTCGGACGCCCTGAAGCAAGGGGATACGCGGTACGTGAATATTCGTCAGAATATTCCGGTCAATCTTTACTACCTGACCGCGTTTGTGGGGGCGGATGGGCGGACGCAGTATCGTACAGATATTTACAATTACGATCTGACAGCGCGATCCAGCGCACAAATTGTGTCAAAAGCCGAACAATTAATCAGATAAATGAAGCAGTTCGAGGAAAATGATTGTCGTAAGTTATGTTGGAAATGGGGCTAAATGGCTGCAAGCCCCGTATTTCCTGGGGTTGGGAGCCTTGACGTGGACTACTTAGCCAGATAAGGTTTCCCGCGTGCGCTAGAGCATACATACGATAACATTGACCTTGTAGACCTTAATACCATGGACAAATTTGACGCTAATCGCCGCAAACTGCTGGCGCTTGGTGGCATTGCCCTCGGCGCTGCCATCCTGCCTACGCCTGCGTTTGCCACACTCTCCACCCCACGTCCGCGTATATTGACTCTGAATAACCTGCATACCGGTGAGTCAATAAAAGCAGAGTTTTTTGATGGCAGGGGCTATATTCAGGACGAATTAGCAAAACTTAACCACTTTTTCCGTGATTTTCGGGCCAATAAAGTGAAATCCATTGACCCGGGATTGTTTGACCAACTCTTCCGTCTGCAGGGTCTGCTGGGCACGCGTAAACCCGTACAGCTGATCTCTGGCTATCGCTCAATCGATACCAATAATGAACTCCGTGCGCGCAGCCGTGGTGTCGCTAAGAAAAGCTACCACACGAAAGGCCAGGCTATGGATTTCCATATTGAAGGCATCGCATTAAGTAATATTCGCAAAGCTGCGTTATCTATGCGCGCAGGTGGTGTAGGATACTACCCCAGCAGTAACTTTGTGCATATTGACACCGGACCTGCACGGCACTGGTGATCCGTAAGCTTAATGAAACAGGAGCTGTATGAACTATCGTATTATTCCGGTCACTGCATTTGCCCAGAACTGCTCGTTAATCTGGTGTGAGCAGACTCGTCTGGCCGCGCTGGTCGATCCCGGCGGCGATGCCGAGAAAATCAAACAGGAAGTGGATGCCAGCGGTCTGACGCTTATGCAGATCCTGCTTACCCATGGTCATCTTGACCACGTAGGGGCGGCGGCTGAACTGGCACAGCATTATGGTGTACCGGTTATTGGCCCGGAAAAAGAAGATGAGTTCTGGTTACAGGGCTTGCCTGCTCAGAGCCGGATGTTTGGCCTGGGAGATTGTGAGCCGCTGATGCCCGATCGCTGGTTAAATGAAGGCGATCGGGTAAGCGTGGGTAATGTCATATTACAGGTGCTCCATTGTCCCGGTCACACGCCGGGGCATGTGGTCTTCTTTGATGAGCAGTCAAAGTTACTGATTTCGGGTGACGTGATTTTCAAAGGTGGCGTAGGGCGCAGTGATTTCCCGCGCGGCGATCACAGTCAATTGATCGATTCGATTAAACGTAAACTGTTGCCGCTGGGCGATGACGTGACGTTTATTCCGGGCCACGGTCCACTTTCTACGCTGGGCCACGAACGGTTACATAACCCGTTTCTGCAGGATGAAATGCCTGTCTGGTAAAACCGCAGATAAATTAAAGGCCGCGATTGCGGCCTTTTTTGTGCGCTATTGATTACAGTACTGCGACAATCGCTTCGCACAGCGGCGCCATGTTATCTGGCGTCATTCCGGCTACGTTTACACGTCCGGAAGCGACGGCATAGACACCAAACTCTTCACGCAGGCGTAGAACCTGCTCTTTGGTCAGGCCGCTGAATGAGAACATGCCGTTCTGTTTGATGATAAAGCTGAAGTCGCGGCTTGCACCTTTCTCCTGCAGCGTATTCACGAACAGTAAACGCATGCGCTGAATGCGTTGGCGCATATCAGTCAGCTCTTGTTCCCAGATGGCGCGCAGCGCGTCGTTGCTCAAAATCGTAGCGACTACGGATGCGCCGTGTGCCGGCGGGTTGGAATAGTTAGCACGAATGGCTGATTTCATCTGGCTAAACGCGCGGTCAACGATTTCAGCATCGGCTGCAACCAACGTACAGGCGCCTACGCGCTCATTGTACAAACCAAAGTTCTTGGAGTAGGAGCTGGCGACGATCAGCTCTTTGTGCAGTGCCGCGAATGCGCGCAGACCTTCCGCATCTTCTTCCAGACCACGGGCAAAACCCTGGTAGGCGAAGTCAAACAGCGGCAACCAACCTTTATCGACGGAAAGCTGAGCCAGCGTTTGCCACTGCTCCAGCGTAGGATCGATACCGGTTGGGTTATGGCAGCAGCCGTGGAATAACACCACGTCGCCGGCCTGCGCTTCGCTGAGGCTTGCCAGCATCGCATCAAAGTCTAAAGAGTGGTTTGCCGCATCGTAATAATTGTATTCACGAACTTCCAGACCGGCAGAGTTAAAGACGCTCTTATGGTTCGGCCAGCTTGGATTGCTCACCCAAACGCGTTTAGCCGAGGTGTTTTTTGCCAGGAAATCAGCTGCTACACGCAGTGCGCCAGTACCACCAGGGGTCTGTGCTGTACGTGCGCGTTTGTCGTTGATAAGCGAACTCTCTTTACCAAACAGTAATTCCTGAGTGCAGCGACCAAACTCTGGAATACCGTCAATGCCAAGGTAGTTTTTGGTGGTTTCATTTTCCAGTATATATTGCTCGGCTTTTTTAACGCTGGTCAGTACCGGCGTTTTGCCTGTCTCATCTTTATATACACCGATCCCGAGGTTTATTTTTCCTGGGCGGTCATCGGCACGAAACAAATCAGCCAGACCCAAAATAGGGTCGGCAGGAGCGGCGGTAATGTTCTCAAACATGACGAGGTTCCATAGTGATTACAGAAGGGAAGTCCGCTATCAGGTTAACGGTAGATTTACAAAATGCCAACCGTTACTGACGAAAAGCTGAGGTGTTTTTTTAAGACGCAAGAATCCGCTAGCAGAGATAAAAAAACAGGACCGAAGTCCTGTTTTTTAGGCATTTAACAAAGAGGTCTGCTATTAGAACTGGTAAACGATACCTACTGCGACGGTGTCGTCAGAGCCTACGCCCAGTTTGTTGTCAGAATCGATCTGGTTGATGATGTAATCAACATAGGTGGACATGTTTTTGTTGAAGTAGTAAGTCGCACCCACTTCGAAGTAGTTCACCAGATCTACGTCACCGATGCCTTCAATGTCCTTACCTTTAGATTTGGTATAGGCGAGGGACGGACGCAGGCCGAAGTCGAACTGATACTGGGCAACCAACAGCACGTCTTCAGTTTTGTTGGCATAACCGTTAGAGATACGGGTAGCGTTACGGGTTTCGCTGTAGTTCGCCGCCAGGTAGATGTTGTTCGCATCATATTTCACGCCAGCAGCCCACTGCTCAGCTTTTGCACCGCGACCGTAGGTCAGCGTTTCTTGCGCGTTGGTGCGGTCAGCTGCGCCATAAGCACCCACGATACCGAAGCCATCCATTTCGTAGCTTACTGAGCCGCCAACACCATCACCGTTAGAGCGACGCGCGTCATCACGCTCATTTTTGCCCAGGTACTGAACGGCGAAGTTCAGGCCTTCAACCAGACCGAAGAAGTTGGAGTTACGGTAGGTTGCGAGACCGCCGTTACGCTGGGAGAAGAACTGGTCAGAAGCAGCGGTATCACCACCGAATTCTGGCAGCATATCGGTGTAACCCAGCGCATCGTATACGACGCCGTAGTTACGACCGTAGTCGAAGGAGCCCGCGTCGCCGAATTTCAGACCGGCGAACGCCAGACGGGTTTTGTTGCCTTTCTGGGCATCGTCACCGCCTTCTGGGTTATTGCCGCTGAACTGGTATTCCCACTGGCCGTAACCGGTCAGTTGGTCGTTAATCTGAGTTTCCCCTTTGAAACCAAGACGGGCATAGGTCTGATCGCCGTTAGGCGCGTAGGCGTTATCACCGTTGTTCTTGGAAAAATAGTGCAGACCCACAGCTTTACCGTAAATGTCTACTTTGTTGCCATCTTTGTTATAAACTTCTGCAGCGTTAGCTGCCCCGGCTACCAGCAGAGCAGGGATAACCACTGCCAGAATATTGCGCTTCATCATTATTTATTACCCTCATCGGTTTTTATATGACACCTGCCACTGCCGCCAATAAATTCCGTCAATTAAAATTTACGGAACTATTGATGAGAGTTTGGTGTCTTTATGTGTCTGACAGGCATCTTTCCATTCAAACTATCGTTTCGCTACTCTCAAAGTGCTACAAATATAAAGATTTGGTTTCAAAAAGAAAAAATGTGTAACAAAACGTTATTTTTATGCAACTTTGTGAACAACTTCAAACTTCAGATGTCTCTGCGCTAAAAATCACCCCTGTTATTTCTATTTATATGATTTTCTTATATTTAATTTTGCTAAGACCGCTTTTTCTTCGCTATGACTAAAAGAACTGATTTAACTGAAGGTGATTTATGGACATCTGGACAGCCATGCGAAAGGTTAAAAAATGTACTATTTAATCAGAAAATGCTAATCCACAATAAAACTGCTGATTATTTTTTGTTCGAATGTGTTGCTGTGAAATATTACGTAACAGGAAGAGGGGAGGCGAAGGGTTGTATTTAACGTGTTATGGGGATCCCTGTAACGTGGCGCGGTTACAAAAAAGGCCAGCAATGAATGCTGGCCTTTGGATTAAAAATTCAGTTTTAGAAGCTGGCGTTACGCGGAGTACGCGGGAACGGAATGACATCACGGACGTTCTGCACGCCAGTAACGTAGGCAATCAGACGCTCGAAGCCTAAGCCGAAGCCGGAATGCGGAACGGTACCGTAGCGGCGCAGGTCGCGATACCACCAGTAATCTTCTTTATTCAGACCCATCTCCAGCATACGGGCATCCAGCACGTCCAGACGCTCTTCACGCTGAGAACCACCGATGATTTCACCGATTCCCGGAGCCAGTACGTCCATTGCCGCAACGGTTTTACCGTCTTCGTTAAGGCGCATATAAAACGCTTTGATATCTTTCGGGTAGTTTTTAACCACGACCGGCGCTTTAAAGTGCTCTTCAGCAAGATAACGTTCGTGCTCGGAAGAGAGATCCACACCCCAGTAAACCGGGTTTTCAAACTGTTTGCCGCATTTTTCGAGAATGCTTACCGCGTCGGTGTAGTCCACCTGCGCGAAGTCGGCGTCAATGAAACGTTCCAGGCGTGAAATCGCGTCTTTGTCTACGCGTTCAGCGAAGAATTTCATATCATCCGCACGCTCTGCCAGTACGGCCTTGAAAGCATACTTCAGCATGGCTTCAGCGAGGCCTGCCACGTCGTCCAGATTGGCGAAAGCCACTTCTGGCTCCAGCATCCAGAACTCTGCCAGGTGACGGCTGGTGTTAGAGTTTTCTGCACGGAACGTCGGGCCAAAGGTATAAATTTTGGACAGGGCGCAGGCGTAGGTTTCGCCGTTCAACTGACCAGAAACGGTCAGGAAGGCTTCTTTACCGAAGAAGTCCTTATCGAAGTCGACTTTTCCCTGATCGTTACGCGGCAGGTTTTCCAGATCCAGCGTAGAAACACGGAACATCTCACCAGCGCCTTCCGTATCGGAAGCGGTGATCAGCGGCGTGGATACCCAAAAGAAACCCTGCTCGTGGAAAAAACGATGCAGTGCTTGCGCCAGCGTATGACGTACACGCGCTACCGCACCAATCATGTTGGTACGCGGACGCATATGCGCGACTTCACGCAGATACTCAATGCTGTGACGCTTGGCCGCCATTGGGTAGGTGTCAGGATCTTCAACCCAGCCCGCGACTTCAACCTCAGTGGCCTGAATTTCAAAGCTCTGTCCCTGTCCAGGCGACGCAACGACTTTACCCGTTACGATAACTGAACAGCCCGTTGTCAGGCGCAATACGTCCTGATTGTAATTGGGCAGAGAATTATTGATGACGGCCTGTACAGGATCAAAGCAGGAACCGTCATAAACGGCGAGGAAGGAGATGCCAGCTTTTGAATCTCGGCGGGTACGCACCCATCCGCGCACGGTGACTTCGCTGTCAACGGCTACGCGGCCCTGGAGTACGTCGGCTACAGGCACAACGCTCATAATATTCTCTCTGTTAATAGTCGGATATATAAACACATGTCCACCCGTAATGGGGGGGATACCTATGTTACCTGGCATCTGCAATCAGACAAGCAGAATTCGTTGCTGGAGTGAAAGATTTCGGAAATAAACGCGAAAAGGGAGCCGATGTGGCTCCCTGTGAAGATTAACTGGCTTTTTTAATATGCGGCAAATCGAAAGCTTTGCGCAACGCACGAACAAACGCTTTATCGTGGCAGATGGTTTTACCGGGGCTGTCAGATAACTTCGCTACCGGTTTGCCGTTACATTCCACCAGCTTGATAACAATATTGAGCGGCTTAACCTGCGGAATATCACACGTTAGCCTTGTACCAATGCCAAAACTCAACTGTACGCGAGAAGAGAAGTGGCGGTAGAGCTCAATCGCTTTTTTCAGATCGAGGTTATCTGAGAACACCAGCGTTTTGCTCAGCGGATCAATCCCCAGTTTTTCATAATGGGCAATGGCTTTTTCACCCCATTCTACCGGATCGCCTGAGTCGTGACGTAAGCCCTGGTAACGGGTCGCAAACTCGACGCCAAAGTCGCGTAAAAATGCGTCCATGGTGATGCAGTCGGTCAGTGCAATCCCGAGTTGGTCAGGATATTCATTTAACCATGCGGCCAGCGCAACACGCTGGCTGGTGGCAAGCTCTGGGCTGATTTGCTGATGAGCCTGGAACCACTCATGCGCCTGTGTACCCATCGGGGTTAATGACAGACGGCGGGCGAGATCGTAGTTGCTGGTGCCGACAAACCAGGATTCTTGCTGCAGGCGTTTAACAATGGCCTGCTGTACTTCGCGTGAAAAACGACGGCGCGTACCGAAATCCATCAGATGGAAGCGGGACATATCGACATCTTTCGTTAAAGCAGAGAATTCGACTAGTTTGCTTTCCAGCTCATTGAGTGCCTGTGGAACGCCTGATTCGGGCGAACGGTAACGGTGCACCAGTTCGCTGATAACCGCCAGCAGCGGGACTTCCCACATGATCACTTCACGCCATGGACCGGTTAAGCGGATGTTCAGCTTACCGTTATCGTTGGTGACGCAAACTTGTTCCGGCTTATAACGGAAATCGCGTAACCAGGCGAGGTAATCAGCTTTAAAGAAAGGCAGGCCGGAGAGCCACTGGTACTCGTCCTCCTGCAGCCGCAGGTGCTGCATAGCATTCACCTGCTCACGAATAGCATCAGCGTAAATACCGAGCAGGTCATCGCCACGGCAACGAAATTCAGCCGCTACTTGTACATCATAGTAGTGGTGAAAAACGGCTTGCTGCATATGCAACTTATAAGCGTCTGTATCCAGCAGCGAGTGCAGAACAGGAGAAGCGAATTGTGTCATAGGTGCGCAGTAGCATCCTCTCACGGGAGCGTTTAGTACAATAAACAACTAAGAAAACCGCTGGAGTATACCCTGTTTAGCGATTTATTGAACCCCGATCACACCATAAGCTGTCTTTCTGGTCGAGGGCAATTCGTGCCGCGTGTTATGAAAATGTAGCAAAAAGGGTGTTTGTGCCTGAAAAGATGAACATTCTGCGTAGCGCGATTTACGCAACAGGAATAGACTGAAGCCGAGACTCTACCAAAGATGCTAAAGGTTTTTTATGACACAACAGCCACAAGCCAAATACCGTCACGACTATCGTGCGCCGGATTACCAGATTACTGATATTGACTTGACCTTTGACCTGGATGCTGAAAAAACCGTGGTCACCGCCGTGAGCCAGGCTGTCCGTCATGGTGCGTCCAGTGCGCCGCTGCGGCTGAATGGCGAAGATCTGACCCTGGTGTCAATCCACGTGAACGACGAGCCGTGGACAGAGTATAAAGAAGAAGAGGGCGCTCTGGTCATCAGTCAGTTGCCGGAACGTTTTACGCTGCGTATCGTGAATGAAATTAGCCCGGCGGCCAATACCGCGCTGGAAGGACTGTATAAGTCTGGCGATGCGCTGTGCACCCAGTGTGAAGCAGAAGGGTTCCGCCATATTACCTGGTATCTCGACAGACCCGATGTTCTGGCGCGTTTTACCACCAAAATTATCGCCGATAAAACCCAATATCCGTTCCTGCTCTCTAACGGCAATCGCGTGGCGCAGGGTGAACTGGAAAACGGTCGTCACTGGGTGCAGTGGCAGGATCCGTTCCCGAAACCGTGCTATCTGTTTGCGCTGGTAGCCGGTGATTTCGACGTCCTGCGTGACACCTTTACCACCCGCTCAGGACGTGAAGTGGCGCTGGAACTGTATGTCGATCGCGGCAATCTGGACCGTGCGCCGTGGGCAATGACCTCGCTGAAAAACTCCATGAAATGGGATGAGGAGCGTTTCGGCCTCGAGTATGACCTCGACATCTATATGATTGTCGCCGTCGACTTCTTCAATATGGGCGCGATGGAGAATAAAGGTCTGAACATCTTTAACTCCAAATATGTGCTGGCCCGCACCGATACGGCCACCGACAAAGACTATCTCGATATTGAACGCGTTATTGGTCACGAATATTTCCATAACTGGACCGGCAACCGTGTGACCTGTCGCGACTGGTTCCAGTTGAGCCTGAAAGAAGGTTTAACCGTGTTCCGCGATCAGGAGTTCAGTTCCGATCTCGGCTCACGTGCGGTAAACCGTATCAGCAATGTACGTACCATGCGCGGCCTGCAGTTTGCCGAAGACGCCAGTCCGATGGCGCACCCTATCCGCCCGGATATGGTCATCGAAATGAACAACTTCTATACCCTGACCGTGTACGAAAAAGGTGCTGAAGTCATTCGTATGATCCACACCCTGCTGGGTGAGGCTAACTTCCAGAAAGGGATGCAGCTGTACTTTGAGCGTCATGACGGCAGCGCTGCTACCTGTGATGATTTTGTGCAGGCGATGGAAGATGCGTCCAACGTCGACCTCTCGCATTTCCGTCGCTGGTACAGTCAGTCCGGTACGCCGATTCTGACCGTGCGTGATGACTACAATCCGTCAACGGAACAATACACGCTGACTATCAGTCAGCGTACGCCAGCCACGCCGGATCAGGCCGAGAAACAACCGCTGCATATTCCTTTCGCCCTCGAGTTGTATGACAACGAAGGGAAAGTGATCCCGCTACAAAAAGGCGGGCATCCGGTGAATGCCGTGCTCAACGTGACCCAGGCAGAACAGACGTTTGTCTTTGATAACGTCTACTTCCAGCCGGTTCCGGCACTGCTGTGCGAATTCTCCGCACCGGTAAAACTGGAATACAAATGGAGCGATCAGCAACTAACCTTCCTGATGCGTCACGCGCGTAACGATTTCTCGCGTTGGGATGCGGCGCAAAGTCTGCTGGCGACCTATATTAAGCTCAACGTTGCCCGTCATCAGCAGGGACAGCCGCTGTCGCTGCCAGTACATGTGGCCGATGCTTTCCGCGCGATTCTGTTGGATGAGAAAATCGATCCGGCGCTGGCGGCAGAAATCCTGACGTTGCCTTCGGTGAATGAAATTGCCGAACTGTTCGACATCATTGATCCTGTGGCGATAACGGAGGTTCGCGAAGCATTGACCCGCACTCTGGCGGCTGAACTGGCGGATGAATTCCTCGCCATCTATAACGCTAATCATCTTGACGAGTACCGCGTTGAGCATGCTGATATTGGCAAACGAACGCTGCGCAATGCCTGCCTGCGCTTCCTGGCCTTTGGCGAAACCCATCTGGCTGACACGCTGGTCAGCAAGCAGTACCGTGAAGCGAACAATATGACTGACGCCCTGGCGGCGCTGTCCGCTGCTGTGGCGGCGCAACTGCCATGCCGCGACGCATTGATGCAGGAGTATGACGATAAGTGGCATCATGACGGTCTGGTGATGGATAAATGGTTTATCCTGCAATCCACCAGCCCGGCGAGAAACGTGCTGGAAACGGTACGCGGTCTGCTGAAGCATCGTTCCTTCAGTATGAGTAATCCGAACCGCATCCGTTCGCTGATTGGTGCTTTTGCGGGCAGCAACCCGGCGGCTTTCCATGCGGAAGATGGCAGCGGCTATCAGTTCCTGGTCGACATGCTGACTGAACTGAACAGCCGCAATCCGCAGGTGGCGTCACGTCTGATTGAGCCGTTGATTCGTTTAAAACGTTATGATGCCAAACGTCAGGCGAAGATGCGTGCGGCGCTGGAACAGTTGAAAGGCCTCGAGAATCTCTCCGGCGATCTGTTTGAGAAGATTGACAAAGCGTTAGCCTGAAACGTTGACCTGTAGTTTAGTAGGCCGGATAAGGCGGTAACGCCGCCATCCGGCAAAAGGCCCGGTAAGCGCTACCGGGCCTTGTTTTCTGAGTGTTTATCCATGTCGACGGATCGGTTGTTCCGTCTCGCCGCGTTTCATAACCCGGTTCAACACTTCCGCTTCCAGCTCGGCTAACCGCACCGATCCCAAACGGCGGGGGCGCTGAATATCCACAGTCAGATCCAGCCCGATTTTGCCATCTTCGATCAACAGCACGCGGTCTGCCATCGCGACGGCCTCACTGACATCGTGCGTCACCAGCAGCACCGTAAAGCCGTGATCCTGCCACAGCGAGACGATCAGATCCTGCATTTCAAGACGGGTTAACGCATCCAGCGCGCCGAGCGGTTCATCCAGTAACAACAGACCAGGGCGGTGAATTAATGCCCGCGCCAGGGCCACGCGCTGTTTTTGCCCGCCAGACAGGGCGGCAGGCCACTCCTGTGCCCGGTTTTCCAGGCCAACAGCGGCCAACGCATTACGGGCCGCATCGCGCCATTGACCTTTCAGCCCCAGACCAACGTTATCGATAACCGTTTTCCATGGCAGCAGACGTGCATCCTGAAACATCATGCGCGTATCATCCTGAATCTCTGCCAGCGGGGTGGTTCCGGCAAGTAATGCGCCTGAAGTGGGCGATTCCAGCCCAGCCAGCAGCCGCAGTAAGGTACTTTTGCCACCGCCGCTGCGGCCCACTACGGCAACAAATTGCCCTGCCGGAATATGCAGATCTAATTGATTCAGCACCGTATTGGCGGCGTATTGTTTGGTCACGGCGCTCAGCAAAAGCGGCGTACCCTGATTCAAGCGAGCGGTATTCATACAGTAGCCTCCTTCACATGGTAAGCCGGGTTCCAGCGCAGCCAGATCCGCTCCAGCAGTTGGGCGCTGACATCGGCAAGTTTGCCGAGCAGGGCATAGAGAATGATGGCCACTACCACCACGTCGGTTTGCAGAAATTCTCGGGCATTCATCGCCAGATAACCAATGCCGGCATTGGCTGAAATAGTCTCCGCAACGATCAGCGTCAGCCACATCAGGCCGAGAGCAAAACGTACGCCAACCATAATTGAGGGCAGGGCACCGGGGAGGATCACATGGATAAACAGTGAAAAGCCGGACAACCCATAGCTGCGCGCCATCTCCACCAGGCCGCGATCGATATTGCGGATCCCGTGCCAGGTGTTGATGTAAATCGGGAACAGAGTGCCCAAGGCGACGAGAAAGATTTTGGCGGATTCATCAATGCCGAACCACAAAATCACCAGCGGGATCAGCGCCAGATGGGGGACGTTACGCAGCATCTGTACCGACGTATCCAACAGGCGTTCCCCCCAGCGTGAAAGACCGCTAATGAGTCCCAGCATCAAACCTAACGATCCACCGATCAAGAATCCGATCAGCGCGCGCCAGGAGCTGATCGCCAGATGCTGCCAAAGCTCGCCGCTGGCGGAGAGCGTCCAGAAGGCTTCGACCACGCCCTCCGGGGAGGGCAGGATGCGGGTGGATAGCCAGCCCATTGACGAGGCTATCTGCCAGAACGCCACCAGACCTACCGGCAGAAACCAGGGTGCAAGGCGCAATAACCACCTGTTTTTCGGTGTTGTCATCAGCGTGCTCCTTAGCTTTGCGCGACCTTACGAGGAATAAATTCGTTAGCCACCGCTTCGCCTTGTTGGTGCAGACGCTGTGGCTGTGGAATTTCAGGGATCGATACATCCAGATGCGGGAACAGTAGCTCGCCAACTTTGTACGCCTCTTCCAGATGCGGATACCCCGACAGCACAAAGCTGTCGATACCCAGCGCGGCATACTCGTTGATACGCGCCGCGACGGTAGGACCGTCACCGACCAGCGCGGTCCCGGCGCCGCCACGCACCAGTCCAACGCCAGCCCACAGGTTTGGGCTAATCTCCAGTTTGTCGCGTTTACCGTTATGCAGCGCGGCCATCCGCTGCTGGCCAACCGAATCCGTTCTTGAGAAGGCGGCCTGAGCTTTGGCAATCGTGTCGTCATCAAGATGAGAAATCAGACGTTCCGCTGCCTGCCACGCCTCATCAGTCGTCTCCCGCACGATCACATGCAAACGAATACCAAAGCGGATCTTACGTCCAAGCGCTGTCGCTTTGGCCCGTACTTGCTCAATCTTCTCTTTCACCTGTTCAGGCGGCTCGCCCCAGGTCAGATAGAGATCAACCTGCTCGGCAGCCAGGTCTTGCGCGACATCGGAAGAACCACCGAAATAAAGTGGCGGCCAGGGTTGTTGTACGGGAGGAAAAAACAGCTTCGCGCCGCGGACGTGCATATGTTTGCCGTTGAAATCGACAGTTTCCCCCTGTAACAGCCGACGCCAGATCTGGGTGAATTCAGCAGAAGCTTCATAGCGCTCGGTATGATCAAGAAACACGCCGTCGCCAGCCAACTCCTGTGGATCGCTACCGGTCACCAGGTTAAACAGCGCCCGGCCGTTAGAGAGTCTGTCGAGCGTTGCTGCCTGGCGCGCGGCAACCGTTGGCGATGTTACGCTTGGACGCAGCGCGACCAGAAACTTGAGCCGCTGGGTAACGGGGATTATCGAGGCGGCTACCAGCCAGGCATCTTCACAGGAGCGACCGGTTGGGATCAACACGCCGGTAAATCCCAGACGATCGGCGGCCTGTGCGATTTGCTGCAGATAGCCGTGATCGACCGGACGCGAGCCTTCTTCCGTTCCCAGATAATGACCGTCGCCGTGGGTAGGTAAAAACCAGAACATGTTCAGACTCATAATTTTGCTCCTGTCTGCTGAGTGGGTTGCCAGATACGCTGGCGAATATCGATTTTTTTCGGCACCAGACGATTGTCATAAAACAGATCGGCGGTTTGTTGTTGCAGAGCGGCAACAGAGGTGCTGACGGGCGAGATGGTCGTTGGCGGCCGGTGATCAAGATAAGACGCAATCACCGGCTCTGGCAGCCCCATGGTTTTGGCCAGCAGGGTAATACTTTGTTGGCGCTGGCTGAGGGTTAACGCATCGGCCTGGCTAAAGGTATCCAGCACGCCAAGCACAAATGCCCCATTTTTCTCGGCATAAGGACGCGCGGCGAGATAAAAGGAGCCGGTCTGTTTGAGATCTGAGCCGTCTTTTAGCACGCGCACATCCCCCTGCAGCAACGCGGCGGAATAGTAAGGATCCCAGATAGCCCACGCATCAACGTTACCTTGCTGGAAGGCTGCTCTGGCATCTGCGGGTGTCAGATATGTTGGTTGAATATCGGTAAATTTCAGCCCGGCCTGTTGTAAGGCTCGCAGCAGTAAATTGTGGGCGCTGGAACCTTTCTGGAAGGCGACTTTATGCCCTTTGAGCTGCGCCACGCTCTGGATCGGGCTGTTTTTGGGCACCAGAATCACTTCGGCTTTTGGTTTGGGCGGCTCGACGCCAACGTAAACCAGATCGGCTCCAGCGGCCTGGGCGAAAATCGGTGGAATGTCACCGGTACTGCCGAGATCAATACTGCCAATATTGAGTGCTTCCAGCATTTGCGGCCCTGCCGGGAACTCAATCCACGAGATTTTGGTCTGCGGGTAGCGTTTCTCCAGTAGCTGATGGCTTTTAGCCAGCACCATGCTGACGCTCCCTTTCTGGTAGCCTATGCGCAGCGCGTCTGGTGCAGACTCTGCGGCATGGGCGAGCGTTGAAAGTGACAGCAATCCGGTCAACGCCAGCCAAGGCGTGTGACGTTTGAGCAGATTAAGCATGGGCGGCACCTCGCAGAGCATTCAATTGAGGGAGTTGGACGTCGCGACGATGCAACGCCAGCCAGAAGGTGTCGAGCGCATTGTCCAGACGCAGTTGCAGGTTGGGCGTAAACTGCGGTTTATGTTGATAATCAATCACCTGTGAATCATCAGCAAAAACACCGTGCAGGATTTCCTGGGCTTTTAACGCGCTCAGCACCGGCTTAAGTGCGTAATCAACGGCCAGTAAATGCGCAACGGTACCGCCTGTTGCCAGTGGCAAAACCACTTTGCCTTCCAGTGCACGTTCGGGAAGCAGGTCGAGCAACGTTTTCAACGCACCGGAGTAAGCTGCTTTGTAGACTGGTGTTGCCACAATCAATCCGTCGGCGTCGTGTAGTTGTTCGACAAAGGTTTTCAGCGCCGGGCTGTCGAAGCGCGCATAAATCAGGTCTTCTGGGGCAAAGTTGTGCAGATTCCAGTGACAGACTTCGACATCCTGGCTGTTCAGTTTTTCTCGGGCGTATTCCAGTAACGCGCTGGAGCGAGAGGGGAAGCGTGGGCTTCCCGCCAGAGTAATGACGCGCATAATTTCAATCTCCCCTTATAACCAATTGTTCGCTTTTATTTAACATTGATAACAATTTGTGCAGTCTGGCAGAGAGATTTTGTTTATCGAAATGATTTATACGGCATAGAAAAGTTGAAAAGTGAATAAAACGGCTGAAGCAGGAAAACGATTGCTATTTATTGCCGCAGGTCAATTCCCTTTTTGCTCGTGATCGCACATAATACGCCCCCGGTTTGCACACCGGGAATCCAGGAGAGTTCATGTACTACCCCTTCGTTCGTAAAGCCCTTTTCCAGCTCGATCCTGAGCGCGCTCATGAATTGACATTCCAGCAGTTACGTCGCATTACCGGCACGCCGCTCGAAGCGCTTGTCCGCCAGAAAGTACCCGCAAAACCGGTTACCTGTATGGGGCTGACGTTTAAAAATCCGCTCGGGCTTGCTGCCGGACTGGATAAAGACGGGGAGTGCATTGATGCGCTCGGTGCGATGGGATTCGGTTCAATTGAGATTGGTACCGTGACGCCACGTCCCCAGCCCGGGAACGATAAACCACGTCTGTTCCGTCTGGTGGATGCGGAAGGTTTGATCAACCGCATGGGATTCAATAACCTGGGTGTTGATAACCTGGTAGAGAACGTTAAGAAATCACATTTTGACGGCATTCTCGGCATTAATATTGGTAAGAATAAAGATACTCCGGTAGAAAACGGCAAAGATGACTATCTGATTTGTATGGAAAAAGTCTATGCTTATGCCGGTTATATCGCGATTAATATCTCTTCACCGAATACGCCGGGATTACGCACGCTGCAATACGGTGAAGCGCTGGACGATCTGCTAACGGCAATTAAAAATAAGCAAAACGATCTGCAAGCGATCCACCATAAATATGTTCCGGTGGCCGTAAAGATCGCGCCGGATCTTTCCGTCGAAGAACTGATCCAGGTCGCCGACAGTTTAGTTCGTCATAATATTGATGGCGTAATTGCAACTAACACCACTCTCGATCGTTCTCTCGTACAGGGAATGAAAAATTGCGATCAAATGGGTGGGTTGAGCGGTCGTCCGTTACAATTAAAAAGTACAGAAATTATTCGCCAGTTGTCTCAGGAATTAAATGGTCAGTTGCCGATTATTGGTGTTGGCGGTATCGACTCGGTCATCGCCGCGCGTGAGAAAATAGCCGCTGGCGCTACCCTGGTACAGATTTATTCGGGCTTTATTTTTAAAGGTCCACCATTGATTAAAGAAATCGTCAGCAATATCTGAATGCTACCTTAATCACAATCCAGGGCTTTATTTCTAGCCCTGGTTGTTTTATATTCCTTTACTGTTGCTTATTTAAACATTCTGAGCTTTTATTATTAGGGCAATAAACGAAGCGGCAAAAGGATACTGTCGTAATGGCGATGATTAAGGAAAGGAGAGAAACTGATGCGAATTAAACCCGACGATAACTGGCGCTGGTATTATGATGAAGAGCACGATCGTATGATGCTCGATTTAGCCAATGGTATGTTATTCCGTTCGCGTTTTGCTCGTAAAATGCTCACTCCTGATGCATTTTCTCCTTCCGGATTTTGCGTTGATGACGCCGCGCTTTATTTTTCCTTTGAAGAAAAATGCCGCTACCTGGATTTAGCGAAAGAACAAAAAGCGGAACTGGTGCTCAATGCGCTGGTGGCTATTCGTTATCTTAAGCCGCAGATGCCAAAAAGCTGGCACTTTGTCGCCCACGGCATTAACTGGACGCCAGTGGTAGGGGACGCTGCCTGTGTCGATTTAAGCGATACCGATGAGCAGGTAAACCTGTTAGTGGTTGAACCGGGTGAAAACGCCGCGCTTTGTCTGCTGGCACAACCGGGCGTGGTGATTGCCGGGCGCACCATGCAGCTTGGCGACGCAATTAAAATCATGAATGACAGACTGAAACCGCAGACAATGGTTGACAGTTTCAGCCTTGAGCAGGCGGTTTAACTTTCCAGCCTGATTGCCGTTTTGGGCACACAACTACAGCACAGAATCGTCCCGTCATCTCCCATCGCTGATTTTTTCAGCGGGCTCACTTCGCCTTCTACCAGCCGAATTCGACAGCATCCGCAAATTCCCGCCCGACATGAGTAGGGAACCCGGATACCCTGGTTTTCCAGCTGTTCAAGCAATACCTGCTGATTATTTCCGCGAAAGGTCTGTCCCTGCCACTCAATAAGCACCGTGGCATCGGGTTGTTGCACCGGGGCAGTATCATCGGTTTCTGCCGCGCCATATACTCTGGCCGGACCGGTGGACAGAATTTCAACCTCGTCGCCGACGCGAATTACGCCACTGTTACGCGCAATGAGATTCTGACCAAAATCGACATCGCCGTTATCCGTTGCAGTGCGAAAGCTTTGCAGCGTGGCCAGCGGTTCGCCGGACGGATGCTTCTGACCTTTCTCAGGGCTGACGGTAGTGAAAATGCAGCGGCTACAAGGTTTAGCCACGTCAAAAATAACCTCGCCAATGCGGATCACTTTCCAGGTATCTTCTTCCCAGGCGGCAGCACCTGAAACCACCAGATTGGGGCGGAACTGTTCCATTTTTACGCTTGCCGGGCAGCGCTGCTGCAAATCGCGCAATGACGCTTCGTTAGTTAAAAGGTAGGGATAACCATCGGCAAAGGATAAAGGAACATCATCGCGGCGCTTCACACGGCGCGTCAGCTGCGGACCAACCCAGCGAAGCTGCACGTCACGGGAGAAAAAACCGCTCAGCCACTGGTTGATAGCCGCTGGCGCAATACGCGCGGTAAAATGGTTGCCCCACACTTCTGTCGGCGCATCCTGCAGGGCGAAGTCGGCAAATCGCACAAGCGCGCTGCTGCCGTCTGGCGCCGTAAGATGCAATCCATCGTGGAAAGGGGAAGGGGTAAAACGCACCATCTGTGGGAACTGTCGGGCGGTAATGAACGTCCCGTCGGGTTCGGTAATCATAAAAATGCGATCAAAGGCGAGACCACTAACGTCTGCCAGAGCGTGGGTAAGCCCAATACCGCGCATTGATTTAACCGGATGAATAAAAAGTCGGGTTAACGTGACCACTGTACAGCCCCTCGAGCGAAAATAAGCCTTCAACTTTATGACATACCGCCCATATTAGCTATAATGCGCAGCAATTTTCTCGGAGTAAAAGTGACATTATGAATTCTCTGTTTGCCAGTACGGCCCGCGGGCTGGAAGAGCTGTTAAAAACTGAACTGGAAAACCTCGGCGCGCTGGAGTGTCAGGTCGTTCAGGGTGGGGTCCATTTTAAGGGCGACACGCGGCTTGTTTACCAGAGCCTGATGTGGAGCCGCCTGGCCTCGCGCATTATCCTGCCGATGGGAGAGTGCAAGGTCTACAGCGATCTTGATCTGTACCTCGGTGTTCAGGCAATCGACTGGACAGAGATATTTAATCCGGGCGCTACATTTGCGGTGCATTTTAGTGGCCTGAACGAAACTATTCGTAATAGCCAGTACGGGGCGCTGAAGGTGAAGGATGCGATTGTCGACGCCTTTACCCGTAAAAATCTGCCGCGTCCGAATGTGGATCGGGAATCTCCGGATCTGCGCATCAACGTGTGGCTGAATAAAGATACCGCCAGTATTGCGCTCGATCTGAGCGGTGATGGCCTGCATCAGCGTGGGTATCGCGATCGCGCAGGTCAGGCGCCGATTAAAGAAACGCTGGCTGCCGCCATTGTGATGCGTTCAGGCTGGCAACCGGGCACGCCGTTACTCGATCCGATGTGTGGCTCCGGTACGCTGCTGATTGAAGCGGCAATGTGGGCAACCGATCGTGCGCCAGGTCTGCACCGTGGATATTGGGGGTTCAGCGGTTGGGCGCAGCACGATGACGCTGTGTGGCAAGAGGTTAAAGCCGAAGCGCAGGTGCGCGCGCGTAAGGGTCTCGCAGACTACACCTCGCACTTCTATGGATCTGACAGCGATGCTCGCGTAATTGAAAAAGCCCGCAGTAACGCCCGTCGCGCCGGAATTGCTGATCTGATGACGTTTGAAGTCAAAGATGTGGCCAAACTGAGCAACCCGTTACCGAAAGGACCGTACGGGACGGTTATCAGCAACCCGCCATACGGCGAACGCCTGGATAGCGAACCGGCGCTGATTGCCTTGCACAGCCTGCTGGGGCGCACAATGAAAAACCAGTTTGGCGGCTGGAATCTGTCCCTGTTTAGCGCCTCGCCGGATTTGCTCAGCAGCCTGCAATTACGTGCCGATAAGCAGTTTAAAGCGAAAAATGGTCCGCTGGATTGCGTACAGAAGAACTATCACGTTGCAGAAACTAGCACCGACAGTAAGCCTGCTACGGTCGCAGAAGATTATGCCAACCGCCTGCGTAAGAATATTAAGAAGCTGGAAAAATGGGCGCGTCAGGAAGGTATTGAATGCTACCGCCTGTACGATGCCGACCTGCCGGAATACAACGTAGCAGTGGACCGTTACGGTGACTGGGTCGTGGTGCAGGAATACGCGCCGCCGAAAACGGTCGATGCGCAGAAAGCGCGTCAACGCCTGTTCGATATCATTGCCGCTACGCTCTCAGTACTGGAGATTGCCCCGAATAAACTGGTGCTGAAAACCCGTGAGCGTCAAAAAGGGAAAAACCAGTATCAGAAGATGAATGAGAAGGGTGAATTCATTGAGGTAAGTGAGTACAACGCGCGCCTGTGGGTGAACCTGACTGACTATCTTGATACCGGTTTGTTCCTCGATCACCGCATTGCGCGTCGCATGTTGGGTCAGATGAGTAAAGGTAAGGATTTCCTCAATCTGTTCTCCTACACCGGTAGCGCCAGCGTTCATGCCGGACTGGGCGGTGCGCGGAGCACCACGACGGTTGATATGTCACGTACCTACCTGGAATGGGCTGAACGCAACCTGCGTCTGAACGGCCTGAGCGGTCGCGCTCACCGTTTAATTCAGGCCGATTGTCTGGGCTGGCTGCGCGATGCCAATGAACAGTTCGATCTGATATTCATCGATCCGCCAACGTTCTCTAATTCTAAACGCATGGAAGACTCGTTTGATGTGCAGCGCGATCATCTGGCGTTGATGAAAGATCTAAAACGTCTGTTACGTAAAGACGGGACGATCATGTTCTCCAACAACAAACGTGGATTCCGTATGGATCTCGAGGGGCTGGCTGAACTGGGATTAAAAGCACAAGAAATTACCCAAAAAACGCTTTCCCAGGACTTTGCCCGTAACCGTCAGATCCACAATTGCTGGCTGATTACCGCAGCCTGAAAGGATAAGTAAATGTCATTGATCAGTATGCATGGTGCATGGCTATCGTTCAGCGATGCGCCCCTTCTTGATAATGCGGAACTGCATATCGAGGATAACGAACGCGTCTGTCTGGTAGGCCGTAACGGCGCGGGTAAATCGACGCTGATGAAGATCCTGAACCGTGAACAGGGTCTTGACGACGGGCGTATTATTTATGAGCAGGATCTGGTCGTCGCGCGTCTGCAACAGGATCCGCCGCGTAACGTCGAGGGCAGCGTGTATGACTTCGTTGCCGAAGGTATTGAGGAACAGGCTGAATACTTGAAGCGTTACCACGATATTTCGCGCCTGGTAATGACCGATCCGAGCGACAGAAATCTGAATGAGATGGCGCGGGTTCAGGAAATGCTCGATCACCACAATCTGTGGCAGCTCGAAAGTCGCATTAATGAAGTGTTGGCGCAACTGGGGCTGGATCCTAACGCCGCGCTTTCGTCGCTGTCTGGTGGTTGGCTGCGTAAAGCGGCGCTGGGCCGTGCGTTGGTGAGTAATCCGCGCGTACTGCTGCTGGATGAACCGACGAACCACCTGGACATTGAAACAATCGACTGGCTGGAAGGGTTCCTGAAATCCTTCAACGGGACAATTATTTTCATTTCCCACGACCGTTCGTTTATTCGCAATATGGCGACGCGTATTGTCGATCTTGACCGCGGAAAGTTGGTGACCTATCCGGGGAACTACGATCAGTATCTGCTGGAGAAAGAAGAAGCGCTGCGGGTAGAAGAGTTACAAAACGCGGAGTTTGATCGCAAGCTGGCGCAGGAAGAAGTTTGGATCCGCCAGGGTATCAAAGCACGTCGTACCCGTAACGAAGGCCGTGTTCGCGCCCTGAAAGCGATGCGTCGCGAGCGCGGGGAGCGTCGCGAAGTGATGGGCACGGCGAAGATGCAGGTTGAAGAGGCGAGCCGTTCGGGCAAGATTGTCTTCGAAATGGAGAATGTGGATTATCAGGTTGATGGTAAGCAACTGGTAAAAGATTTCTCCGCGCAGGTGCAGCGCAGCGACAAAATTGCGTTAATTGGCCCTAACGGTTGCGGTAAGACGACGCTGCTCAAACTGATGCTAGGCCAACTGCAGGCAGACAGTGGACGCATTCATGTTGGGACCAAGCTGGAAGTGGCTTATTTCGATCAGCACCGTGCTGAACTGGATCCGGATAAAACCGTGATGGACAATCTGGCCGAAGGTAAGCAAGAGGTGATGGTTAACGGTAAACCACGCCATGTGTTGGGCTACCTGCAGGACTTCCTGTTCCATCCAAAACGGGCGATGACGCCAGTACGCGCGCTCTCCGGCGGAGAACGAAACCGCCTGTTGTTGGCGCGTTTGTTCCTGAAACCCAGTAATCTTTTAATTCTCGATGAACCAACGAACGATCTTGACGTCGAAACGCTGGAACTGCTTGAAGAGCTGATTGACAGCTATCAGGGCACCGTACTGCTGGTGAGCCATGACCGTCAGTTTGTGGATAATACCGTTACGGAATGCTGGATCTTCGAAGGCGGTGGTAAAATTGGTCGTTATGTCGGCGGTTACCATGACGCGCGCAGCCAGCAATCGCAGCATGTGGCGTTTAAACAGCCCGTTGTGAAAAAAACAGAGGAAGCTGTTGCTCCTAAAGCAGAAATTGTCAAACGTGGCACGAGCAAACTAAGCTATAAACTGCAGCGCGAACTGGAGCAGCTCCCGGCATTGCTTGAAGAACTGGAAGCTAAGCTGGAAACATTACAAGCTCAGGTTGCTGACGCCACTTTTTTCAGTCAGCCGCACGAGCAAACGCAACAGGTTTTAGCTAATCTGAACGAAGCGGAACAAGAACTTGAGCAAGCCTTTGAGCGCTGGGAGTATCTTGAATCTTTGAAGAATGGCGCATAATTTAAAGGAGCACATATGTGCGAACATCACCATGCCGCGAAGCATATTTTGTGCTCGCAGTGTGACATGCTGGTGGCGTTACCGCGCCTGGAGCATGGTCAGAAAGCGGCATGTCCACGATGTGGCACTACGTTAACGGTTGAGTGGGACGCGCCAAGGCAGCGTCCTACTGCCTATGTTTTAGCAGCGCTGTTCATGCTGCTTTTATCAAACCTCTTCCCTTTTGTGAATATGAACGTCGCAGGGGTAAGCAGCGAAGTGACGTTGCTGGAAATCCCCAGCGTGCTTTTCTCAGAAGATTACGCCAGCCTCGGCACGTTTTTTTTATTATTCGTCCAGTTGGTTCCCGCGTTTTGTTTACTGACCATTCTGCTGCTGGTGAACCGGGCCGAAATGCCCGGCTGGCTAAAGGCCCGACTGGCGCGCGTCCTGTTTCAGTTGAAAAGCTGGGGGATGGCGGAAATCTTCCTCGCTGGAGTGCTGGTCAGTTTCGTTAAGCTGATGGCGTATGGTGATATCGGCGTGGGCAGCAGTTTCATCCCATGGTGTTTCTTTTGTGTTCTACAGCTACGGGCGTTCCAGTGCGTTGACCGCCGTTGGCTGTGGGATGATATTGCGCCAATGCCTGTCATTAAGCAGGAATTAAAGCCAGGCGTGCCCGGTATCCGGCAGGGGCTGCGTTCTTGTTCCTGCTGCACCGCGATTCTTCCCGCTGACGAACGGGTGTGCCCACGCTGCGAGACCAAAGGCTACGTGCGTCGTAAAAACAGTTTGCAATGGACGCTGGCGTTATTGTTCACGTCAATCATGCTTTATCTTCCTGCCAACATCCTGCCGATTATGATCACCGATTTGCTCGGTTCCAGGTTACCGTCAACGATTCTTGAAGGTGTGGTTTTGATCTGGAGCGAAGGCTCTTATCCGGTGGCGGCGGTTATCTTTATCGCCAGTATTATGGTGCCGACGTTGAAAATGATTGCCATTGCCTGGCTATGTTGGGATGCCAAGGGGCACGGCAAACGTGACAGTGAACGTATGCACTTGATTTATGAAGTGGTGGAATTTGTCGGTCGCTGGTCAATGATCGACGTTTTTGTGATTGCGGTACTCTCTGCGCTGGTGCGTATGGGAGGGTTAATGAACATTTATCCTGCAATGGGTGCTTTGATGTTTGCTTTAGTCGTCATTATGACAATGTTTTCTGCGATGACATTTGATCCGCGTCTGTCGTGGGACCGTGAACCAGAACCAGATCATGAGGAGTCCTGACAGCATGGAATCTAAAAGTGGGGAAGCCAAAGTGCAGAAGGTGAAAAACTGGTCGCCCGTGTGGATATTCCCAATCGTTACTGCGCTCATTGGCGCATGGGTCCTGTTTTATCATTACAGCCATCAAGGGCCGGAAGTCACGCTGATTACCACCAATGCCGAAGGGATTGAAGGGGGCAAAACGACGATTAAAAGCCGCAGCGTCGATGTGGGTATCGTCGAGAGCGCCACTCTGACGGATGATTTGACTCATGTGGAGATTAAAGCTCGCCTTAACTCCGGAATGGAAAAGCTGCTGCATAAAGACTCTGTTTTTTGGGTTGTTAAGCCGCAGGTTGGACGTGAAGGTATCAGCGGCCTGGGCACGCTATTGTCCGGGGCATATATTGAACTGCAGCCCGGCAATAAAGGGAATAAGCTAGAAAATTACCAACTACTGGACTCACCGCCGCTGGCACCGCCAGATGCGAAAGGGATCCGCGTGATACTGGACAGCAAAAAAGCCGGTCAATTAAGTCCGGGCGATCCGGTATTGTTCCGTGGTTATCGCGTGGGTTCGGTTGAGACCAGTACCTTTGATGCGCAAAAACGTACTATCAGTTACCAGCTCTTCATCAATGCGCCTAACGATCGTCTGGTGACCAGCAATGTACGTTTCTGGAAAGACAGCGGGATCGCCGTGGATCTTACCTCTGCAGGTATGCGCGTAGAAATGGGATCGCTCTCCACGCTGTTTGGTGGTGGCGTAAGTTTTGATGTGCCAGAAGGCTTAGAACAAGGTGAACCGGTTGGGCAACAGTCCGCGTTTAATCTTTATGACGATCAAAAAAGTATTCAGGATTCCCTGTATACGGATCATATTGATTACCTGATGTTCTTTAAGGATTCGATTCGTGGTTTGCAGCCAGGCGCACCGCTGGAGTTCCGCGGTATTCGTTTGGGGACGGTAAGCAAAGTACCTTTCTTCTCACCGAATATGCGTCAGGTATTTAACAATGATTATCGTATTCCAGTGCTGGTACGTATCGAACCAGAACGCCTGAAAGCACAGCTGGGCGAGGACACTGATGTTGGCGCTCATCTGGAGCAATTGCTCAAACGTGGATTACGCGCATCACTGAAAACCGGGAACCTGGTGACCGGCGCGCTGTATGTTGATCTCGACTTCTACCCGAAAGAACCGCCGATTACCGGCGTGCGCGAATTTAATGGTTACCAGATTATCCCGACGGTGAGTGGCGGTTTGGCGCAGATCCAGCAACGTCTAATGGAAGCGCTGGATAAGATTAATAATCTGCCGTTGAACCCGATGATTGAGCAGGCGACCAATACGTTGTCAGAAAGCCAGCGTACGATGAAGCATTTGCAAACTACGCTGGATAACATGAATAAGATCACGTCCAGTCAGTCAATGCAGGATCTTCCGGCAGATATGCAAAATACGTTGCGTGAACTTAATCGTAGCATGCAGGGCTTCCAGCCAGGATCTGCCGCCTACAACAAGATGGTGGCGGATATGCAGCGTCTTGATCAGGTACTGCGCGAACTGCAACCAGTACTGAAAACGTTGAACGATAAGAGCAATGCGCTGGTATTTGAAGCGAAGGACAAAAAAGATCCAGAGCCGAAGAGGGCGAAACAATGAAAAAGTGGCTAGTGGTGATGATGGCGGTCTGGCTGGCGTCATGCAGCTCCAGCGGAGAAAATAAAAGCTATTATCAGCTTCCTATCGCGCAAGGTGGCGTCCAGAGCTCCGCCAATCAGGGTAACCGTCTGCTGTGGGTTGAGCAGATTGCGGTGCCGGACTATCTGGCGGGTAATGGGGTGGTTTACCAGACCAGCGATGTGCAATATGTGATAGCGAATAATAATCTCTGGGCCAGTCCTTTAGATCAGCAATTGCGCAATACGCTGGTGACGAACCTCAGTATGCAATTACCTGGCTGGGTTGTCGCTTCGCAGCCACTGGGAAGTACGCAGGATACGTTGAACGTCACTGTAACCGGCTTCCACGGTAGGTACGATGGGAAGGTTATCGTGAGCGGCGAATGGCTACTGAATCACCAGGGGCAGTTGATCAAACGCCCATTCCACATCGAAGCTGTGCAGACCAAGGACGGCTACGATGAGATGGTAAAAGTTCTGGCCAACGCCTGGAGTCAGGAAGCGACGGCAATTGCTCAAGAGCTGAAACGCATTCCTTAAGCTTAAATAATTGTAAATTATACCGCCCCTGGTTCATTGCCCGGGGCGGTTTTTTTTGCGTGAAGATAACTGTTATGACTGATTATTTTTGTACAAATGATTTAGCGGGTAGCTCACAAATATGACACTGGCGTGAATTTTGCGCATTGACGAGTCTGATGTTTAGGGGTATTCGTTTAGTGTGATTGCACACTTAGTAATCACTGTTTTCTTTTCCACCAGAACTAAAGATGAGGGAAACGAGGCATGAAGAGACAAAAACGAGATCGCCTGGAACGGGCACATCAACGTGGATATCAGGCCGGCATTGCCGGACGCTCAAAAGAAATGTGTCCCTATCAGACGCTGAATCAGAGATCATACTGGCTGGGAGGCTGGCGAGAAGCCATGGGGGATAGGGTTTTAATGGCCTGATTCTGTCTCTTTAGATAAAAGAAACCTCCGCAGAGCGGAGGTTTCGCCTTTTTTGCAGAACGGATAAGGCGCTTACGCTGTCATCCGACAACGACGCAACGCCTGATGTCTGCAATTAGAACGCGGAAGTGTCCTGGAAAAGGCCTACTTTCAGATCGTTTGCGGTGTAGATCAGACGACCATCAACCAGCACTTCACCATCAGCCAGGCCCATGATCAGGCGACGGTTAACGATGCGTTTGAAGTGAATGCGGTAAGTAACTTTCTTCGCGGTCGGCAGAACCTGACCGGTGAATTTCACTTCGCCTACACCCAGCGCGCGGCCTTTACCTTCGCCGCCCAGCCAGCCGAGATAGAATCCAACTAACTGCCACATGGCATCCAGACCCAGGCAGCCTGGCATTACCGGATCGCCGATGAAGTGGCATCCGAAGAACCACAGGTCCGGGTTGATATCCAGTTCAGCTTCAACATAACCTTTGTCAAAGTTGCCACCGGTTTCGGTCATCTTAATGACACGGTCCATCATCAGCATGCTTGGTGCAGGCAGTTGTGGGCCTTTTGCGCCAAACAGCTCACCGCGACCAGAGGCAAGAAGGTCTTCTTTTGTATAGGATTCGCGTTTATCTACCATGTTCTCTGTAAGCCTTATTTTATTGAAGCACGCAGGATAGCTAACACGTGTACGCTGAACAAGTCCGATCAGTTCGGAATAATCCAGTTCAACCAACGTAGCGGCCATGGAAAACGATGACGGCCTTCCTGTTGCGTTGCTGTCGCAATACGTTCCTGGATGGTTTGCATCAGCGTTGTCTGGCCTTCGCCATCCCACACCAGATTTAGTAATAGCGGCAATGCATCGGTTACATCGTCCACCGCCCAGATAGTGAATTTTTCTTCTTCTATGGCCTGTAGCAGGGCCGGTTGCAGACTCAGGTGTCTGACATTAGCTGATGGAATGATAACGCCCTGAGTACCTGTCAGCTCACGCTGCTGGCAGATGGCGAAGAAACCTTCAATTTTCTCGTTAAGACCGCCGACAGGTTGTGCCCGACCAAATTGATCGACAGAACCCGTAATGGCGATGCTTTGATTCACAGGGACGTCGGCGAGGGCGCTAATCAATGCGCACAATTCCGCCATGGACGCGCTGTCACCATCAACTTCGCTGTATGATTGTTCAAAGGTCAGCGAGGCCGAGAAGGGAATTTGCTGTTCCAGTTGGAGTTCAGACATCAGGAACGCCTGCATAATCATCATCCCCTTGGCATGAATATTTCCTCCCAGCTCGGCTTTGCGCTCAATATCTGTGAATTCGCCATCGCCAATATGCACCACGCAGCTGATACGTGATGGTTCTCCAAACGCGCGAGGATGACCCGGAAACTCAATGACCGACAGGGCGTTGATCTGACCAATTCGCTCGCCTTCCGTTTCAATAAGGATTTGCTCTTGCAGGATCTCATCCTGCATACGTTCGGCCAGGAATCCTTCCCGCCATTCGCGCTGCGCCAGCATCAGGCTGAACTGTTCCGCTGTGCAGGTTTCGCTCTCGCATAGCGAGGCCACTTCTTTGAACTGTCGGATGATCCACAAGGGGTTAAGCGGCAACGTATCCTGTTCGCCGGTATAGCGCACAGCTTCGCGGATTAGAACCTGCCAGGCATCAGGCGCGGGGTAGGGCAAATTGTTGCGCGTGGCGGTATGCGTTACCCACTGGCACCACTGTGTCATGGTTTCGGCATCGACTATCTGTAGGTTGTCTTCAAATTCGCTGTAGATGGCCTGCTCAGCCAGTTCTGGCTCCATGTCCTGAAAATCTGCCAGTGATTCACGCTCCCCGACTAAAATCACTTTTAGTTTAAGCGGCATCGGCGGAACGGAAACAGGCAATGGGCGAGACTCATCAAAAGCTACCCAGTCAAAGCGCTCGTGGCTGACAATGGCTTTCAGGCGCATCCACAACAGCGGTTGGGCCAGCAGAGTGCGTAATGAGATAACCAACACCCCACCATTCGCCTGATGCACCAGACCTGGTTGCAGGGAAATATCGCCATTGAACTGACGCAGACAGCCAAACAGTTGCTCGGCTTCAACCCAGTCAGCGTTGACCACCTGAGTTAACGTCGCAAAATTGTCTTCTGCTTTTTCCGCTGTACGATAGCGGATAGTGTGACCAGCGATATCATAATGACCCCCAGTCAGGCGTCCTGCGTCCGTGTGCAGTGTATGTGCAGCAGTTGCAATAAGGTTAAGGTATTCAAGCTCTTCCGGTGCTTTTACCAGCATGAACGAGGACGTCGTCCAGTGCTGCAGAAGCTGCTCTAGCGCGAATTGTAAACGTGGCTGAGTATCACTAAGTAAGGTATCGGTGTCGTCAGTGACGTGCGGCTGTGCAAATACTTCCTGATAACTGTCGGTATCAGGAACCAGATCACGCCATGCAAGTTTCGTAATGGTCAAAGTTGATGTTTTTTAGTCTGTTGTTAAAAACGAGATTATACCGTAACCCTCATCACTACACACCTGGAAAGCACCGCGAAACGGAAGTGATGACGCGCGGCAGTTCACAGGCTGGATATTCTTTTCTTCAGTTGCTCAAAAAGCTGATATTCTGATAAGAGTTACACGGTAACATTGAGATCGCAATGAAATATCAACAACTTGAAAATCTTGAAAGCGGCTGGAAGTGGAAGTACCTGGTGAAGAAGCATCGTGAGGGGGAATTAATAACCCGTTACGTAGAGGCCAGCGCTGCCAAAGAAGCCGTTGATTTATTGCTAACCCTCGAAAATGAACCGGTTCGGGTCAATACCTGGATTGAAGAACACATGAACCCTGCGCTACTCAATCGTATGAAACAGACCATACGGGCGAGGCGCAAGCGGCATTTTAATGCTGAGCATCAGCATACACGAAAGAAATCTATCGATCTGGAATTCATGGTTTGGCAACGCTTAGCAGGCCTTGCCCAGCGGCGTGGTAAAACGCTTTCTGAAACCATTGTGCAACTGATTGAAGATGCGGAGCATAAAGAGAAGTACGCGAATAAAATGTCAACCTTAAAACAGGATTTACAGGCACTGCTGGGAAAAGAGTAGTGGCAGGGTGGTTTAATGGGTGACGTAGTAGTGTGCTTTGATTAAAACACAGATAAAAAAAACCCCGCGATGCGGCAATACCGATCAGTTAAGGATCGGTTGA
>NZ_SZXM01000011.1:0-36107 GCF_005281355.1 Citrobacter sp. wls615
TAGGAATCCCAGCAGAAGACAATGTACTGTGGGGGCTTGTTGACTTTGTTGAACTGATCGCCAAAACCATGCGCGTTTTCAGCCCATTCTTTGACGGAATCAGGGTCGGGAGAAGCCTGGTCAAGCGTATTAAACGTATACAGATAACCATCGGTGTCGATAACTCTTGCGTGGTTGACCATTGAGGGTAATTCATAGGGGGTGATAAAAGCGAAGATCCACTTACCGTAAGGTAGGGTCCAGTCGCCGCTGGCGGCCTGTTTTGACTGTAAAGGGTGAGACTGATGTGGGCTGCAGCCTGCAGCGGCCAGGAACAGGGCAAGCGCCAGGGCGTAAGATATTTTCATCGTTTATTTCCATCCATGTTGTAAATGGTTCTGATCCAGTTAGCGTCCGGCCGGTTGACAAAGCTGACGGTTTCCGAGGCTGATGCTCCACCCTGTAACTCCCCGCTCTGTTTGAGCTCCACTGCATTCCAGTGGGCTGAGCAGTGGATATAGCGGCCGGCAATCCGATCCACCTCTTCAGGCGTAAAGCCGGCGGTGCTTCTGTGCTGACGGGCTGCTTTTCCCATTTCCCGGGCTTGTTCGCACAACGGCTTTAGCGCATCCGGTAGGGCGTGTCTCTGAATTTTATCGACGTCCGACAGTAACGCCCCGGCCTCAACCGCCGCATCGACCATCACCCGCAACGCTACCTTCGACCAGTCGAAAAAGACCGTCCGCTGGCGCAACGTCAGGGCGGCAAAGGTGCGTTTCTGTGGCTGGCTGTAACGGTCAGTAGGCACCCGCGGGTCCTCCCAGACCTCCGGGATGATCTCATGGGTGCGTATAATGGGCATGATAGCCGGTGAATGTTCGAGCACACGCAGTTGCGCCATCGTCTGCGCGTATATGTGAGACTGCGCCCCGGGCTGGCTCTGCGGCTGGGTTTCCACCTGCGGACGGGTGAGAAAGAGGTCTTCGCGTAGTTGCGGCAAATAGCCGCCGCCGATATCGGAGTGCACGCCGGGAAGCGCCAGCTCTGGCCAGGCGGGGGCCACGCTGTTAAGGGCGAAGTTGTAGCGGCACTCGTTCCGGGCGGTAAGATGAAACACCTTTTGCGCCACGCCCGGACGCAGCCGGAGGGTAACGTTGCCGGTGTCGGCGCTGTGTGGGTCGAGTCCGTTGGTTACCGTACCGACAGCCGCCACGGTGTCCATGATGCCGAGAAAACGGGTGTTGCCAGCCGGAGTTCCGCGATAGCTAATTTTGCCCATGCCCGCTGAAATGGCGTTGATAATGGCCTGATCTTCCGCCTGGACACGGTTAGCGAAGTGGCGGGCTGCGGCTGCGCCGCGGCTGAAGCCGAAGATATCGAACAGCAACGCCTCGACTTTAAATTTTCCTTCCAGTTGTTTCAGTGCCTTTTTTATCGCTGCGCCCAGTTGCGCCACCGCATCATCGGTTTTGGCAATAATCCCGGTTTCTGCGGTGCCCAGTCCCAGACCTATCGGGTTATCGGGTTCACCCGCCCGGGTACCAATTCCTTCTACATACAGTCTGTTTTGTACATAACTGCTGTCTGCAGGAAATTGCCACTGATATAACTCATTCAACCAGTGAATATTCGTGTAATACCCCAGATAGCTGGTCGCACCAGCCCCGCTGATCCCCATCTTCTCCCGTGCATTTCTGGCAAGAATGCTTTGGGCATCCGGACTCTCAATATCAAAATGCTGCGCGGTGAGCGCCTCAAGCATGTTGCGGGTATTCACGGCGTTATTGCCGGTACCGTCGAAGAATATCCCCAGTACCAGCGTCACCTTACGCACCGGCTGCTCTGCGGGCAAAATGCTCTTTTGCACCACCGGGAAAAGCCGATCGTAATTTTCCGGTGTCAGCAGGTAATCAAACTCGGTGCAGGCAATCAGATGACGACACAGAATATGATCGTAATCTATCGATATATATTCATAATCCATATCATTTATCTTGGACTCCTGGTGAATAGCCTGCACCGTCGCCCCACGAAGTTCGATTAAGTAATATTTTTCCATGCGACCGTATCGATTGATGCGGTATATATCAAACGTCATTTTAAGACGTTCATTATTATTAATAGCATTGCAGAATAACGGAGAGCTTTTATCCAGGAGTTTGCAAAAGCGCAGGCCGAGGTGCTTAACGCCGCCTTGTATGCTGCTTTGCGCCTGCGTCAGGCTGAAGACAAAGATACTATCTTCATGCGCTGACTGATAGCGATTGCCCACGGAGGCCTGCGAGTTACAGCCTGCAGAAATCGGTCCCTGAATATCACCCTCAAGCGTTAAATAAATAAGGTTGCTCATTTATTTTTCCTTAAGGAGGTTTTTACTCAGGAAGAAGCGTAATGATAAAACGGATAAAATAACCTGCCATCAATCAAATTAAGTCGCAAATTTAGTTTATTATTTAATCGTAAAAGGAAGCGCTAATAGAAAAAATAGCCTGCCTTCTCTCTGCTTGTGATGGCGATACTGCCGCATATCTGGCCCTTTTCTTTGTGACTCAACACGCCAGATAGGGTAGTATCTGCGGCAATATTGCCCTTCAATAGAGGGGTACAAAGTTGAGGAACCACGATTAATGAGCGATATGGCAGAGCGCCTGGCGCTGCATGAATTCACGGAAAACGCCTATCTGAACTACTCCATGTACGTCATCATGGACAGGGCGTTGCCATTTATTGGCGATGGTTTGAAACCCGTTCAGCGTCGCATTGTGTATGCAATGTCCGAACTGGGGCTGAATGCCAGCGCCAAATTTAAAAAATCCGCCCGTACTGTCGGTGACGTGCTGGGTAAATACCACCCACATGGCGACAGCGCCTGCTATGAAGCGATGGTACTGATGGCGCAGCCGTTCTCTTACCGTTATCCGCTGGTTGACGGGCAGGGGAACTGGGGGGCGCCGGACGATCCCAAATCCTTCGCGGCGATGCGTTATACCGAATCCCGTCTGTCTAAATATGCGGAAGTCCTGCTGGGTGAGCTCGGCCAGGGAACGTCGGACTGGGTGCCAAACTTCGACGGCACTATGCAGGAGCCAAAGATGCTGCCTGCGCGTCTGCCAAATATTCTGCTGAATGGTACGACCGGTATTGCCGTTGGGATGGCGACGGACATCCCACCGCATAACCTGCGTGAAGTTGCGAAAGCGGCGATTACGCTGATTGAGCAGCCGAAAACAACGCTCGATCAGCTGCTGGATATTGTGCAAGGGCCGGATTACCCGACCGAAGCCGAGATTATTACTTCGCGTGCGGAAATTCGTAAGATTTACGAAAACGGACGCGGCTCCGTGCGTATGCGCGCGGTATGGACCAAAGAAGACGGCGCAGTAGTGATTTCCGCGCTGCCGCATCAGGTTTCCGGGGCAAAAGTGCTGGAGCAGATCGCTGCTCAAATGCGCAATAAAAAGCTGCCGATGGTTGACGACCTGCGTGACGAATCGGATCACGAAAACCCGACCCGTCTGGTGATTGTCCCGCGCTCCAATCGCGTGGATATGGAACAGGTGATGAACCACCTGTTTGCCACCACCGATCTGGAAAAAAGCTACCGTATCAACCTGAACATGATCGGCCTCGACGGTCGCCCGGCGGTGAAAAACCTGCTGGAGATCCTCACCGAATGGCTGGCGTTCCGCCGTGATACCGTGCGTCGTCGCCTGAATTATCGTCTGGAAAAAGTGCTTAAGCGCCTGCATATCCTTGAAGGTTTGCTGGTGGCGTTCCTCAACATTGACGAAGTGATCGAGATTATTCGTCATGAAGATGAACCTAAGCCTGAGCTGATGTCGCGGTTTGGCATTTCTGAAACGCAGGCTGAAGCTATCCTTGAGCTGAAATTGCGCCACCTTGCCAAACTCGAAGAGATGAAAATCCGCGGTGAGCAGGATGAGCTGGCGAAAGAGCGCGATCAACTGCAGGCCATTCTCGCTTCCGAGCGTAAAATGAGTAACCTGCTGAAGAAAGAGCTGCAGGCTGATGCCGATGCTTATGGCGACGATCGCCGCTCCCCGCTGCAGGAACGTGAAGAAGCGAAGGCGATGAGCGAGCACGACATGCTGCCGTCTGAGCCGGTGACTATTGTATTGTCCCAGAGTGGTTGGGTGCGTAGCGCCAAAGGCCACGACATTGATGCGCCAGGATTAAGCTATAAAGCGGGCGACAGCTTTAAGTCGGCAGTGAAGGGTAAGAGCAACCAGCCGGTGGTGTTCGTTGACTCGACCGGACGCAGCTACGCTATCGACCCGATTACGCTGCCGTCGGCACGTGGCCAGGGCGAACCATTAACCGGTAAGCTCACGCTGCCGCCGGGCGCGACGGTTGAGCATATGCTGATGGAAGGTGACGATCAGAAACTGCTGATGGCATCCGATGCGGGCTACGGTTTTGTCTGTACCTTCAATGACCTGGTGGCGCGTAACCGTGCGGGTAAGGCATTGATTACGCTGCCAGAAAATGCGCATGTCATGCCTCCTGTGGTGATTGAAGATGAAACCGATATGCTGCTGGCCATTACCCAGGCAGGTCGCATGTTGATGTTCCCGGTGAGCGATTTGCCGCAACTGTCGAAAGGCAAAGGGAACAAGATTATCAATATCCCTTCAGCAGAAGCGGCGAAAGGCGAAGATGGCCTGGCGCTGCTCTATGTGCTGCCGCCACAGAGCACGCTGACTATCCACGTCGGTAAGCGCAAAATTAAACTGCGTCCTGAAGAGTTGCAGAAAGTGACCGGCGAACGTGGTCGTCGCGGCACGCTGATGCGTGGTCTACAGCGTATCGATCGCATTGAAATTGACTCGCCTCGACGCGCCAGTCAGGGCGACAGCGAAGAATAACGTGACTGCCCGGCTCTCCCTGCTTTCGCTCAGGGAGAGCCAACGTTAAAATTTCCCGTAAAACCGTTGTTTATTCGTGCGTTGCGATTAACAATACGCTTTTCCAGAGAGCCGCCTTAACAAAGCCCTAACCTGATGCAGAGTTATGTATCCGGTGACGTAAAATGCCAGGCTCTTAGGCCTTAGAGGTTGTTATGTTATATATTTTTCGTTTAATCATTACTGTTATTTACTGCATTCTGGTCTGTATTTTCGGTTGTATATACTGTCTGTTCAGCCCACGGAATCCAAAACACGTCGCAACGTTCGGTCATATGTTTGGCCGCCTGGCTCCCCTTTATGGCCTGAAGGTCGAGTGCCGCATGCCGGCAGACGCGCAGAATTATGGTAATGCTATCTATATTTGTAACCACCAGAACAACTATGACATGGTTACTGCTTCGAATATCGTTCAGCCGCCGACGGTAACGGTGGGTAAAAAAAGCCTGCTGTGGATCCCGTTCTTCGGGCAGCTGTACTGGTTAACCGGTAACCTGTTGATCGACAGAAACAACCGTGCTAAAGCGCACAGCACCATCGCAGCCGTGGTGAACCATTTCAAAAAACGTCGTATTTCTATCTGGATGTTCCCGGAAGGGACGCGCAGCCGCGGCCGTGGTCTGCTGCCGTTTAAAACCGGCGCGTTTCATGCGGCGATTGCTGCAGGCGTTCCGGTCATTCCAGTCTGCGTTTCTACAACCTCGAACAAGATCAAATTAAACCGACTCAATAATGGTCTGGCGATTGTAGAGATGTTGCCGCCGGTGGATATTAGCCATTTTGGTAAAGATCAGGTTCGTGAACTGGCAGCGCATTGCCGCACGCTGATGGAACAAAAAATCGCAGAGCTCGATAAAGAAGTTGCAGAGCGGGAAGCCGCCGGTAAGGTTTAATCCGCGCAATTCGGGTTTTTTACAGGAAAAGATTTCCTGCGTGTTAATCGCCAGTTTTTCATGGAGTATATATGTCATTCAGTCGGCGTCAGTTCATTCAGGCATCGGGGATTGCACTGTGTGCAGGTGCCGTTCCGCTGAAGGCTAATGCTGCCGGTCAGCAACAACCGTTACCCGTGCCTCCACTGCTGGAGTCTCGTCGGGGGCAGCCGTTATTTATGACGCTGCAACGCGCGCATTGGTCATTTACACAAGGCACACGCGCGCCTGTCTGGGGGATTAACGGCCGCTACCTGGGACCGACAATCCGCGTCTGGAAAGGGGATGACGTCAAGCTTATCTACAGCAACCGTCTGACAGAAAATGTCTCGATGACCGTCGCCGGATTACAGGTGCCTGGTCCGCTGATGGGGGGCCCGGCGCGCATGATGTCACCTAATGCGGATTGGGCGCCAGTGCTGCCGATCCGCCAGAATGCCGCCACGCTGTGGTATCACGCCAATACGCCAAATCGTACTGCCCAGCAGGTCTATAATGGTCTTGCCGGGATGTGGCTGGTTGAAGATGAGGTCAGTAAATCCCTGTCTATTCCCAACCATTACGGCGTAGATGATTTTCCGATCATTATCCAGGACAAGCGTCTGGACAACTTTGGTACGCCGGAATACAGCGAACCTGGCAGCGGCGGTTTTGTTGGCGATACGCTGCTGGTCAACGGGGCGCAAAGCCCGTATGTCGAAGTCTCCCGCGGCTGGGTACGCTTGCGTTTGCTGAACGCGTCAAACTCGCGTCGTTACCAGTTGCAAATGAGTGATGGCCGTGCACTGCATGTGATTTCCAGCGATCAGGGCTTTTTACCTGCGCCTGTTTCATTGAAACAGCTCTCGCTGGCGCCAGGCGAACGTCGTGAGATCCTGGTGGATATGACTAACGGTAATGAGGTCTCTATTACCTGTGGCGAGGCGGCCAGCATTGTCGACAGGATCCGCGGATTCTTTGAACCATCGAGTATTCTTATCTCCACGCTGGTGCTGACTCTGCGACCAACTGGCCTTCTGCCGCTGGTGACTGACAGCCTGCCAATGCGCCTGCTACCTACGGAGATCCTCAGCGGTTCGCCGATTCGCAGCCGTGATATCAGCCTGGATGACGATCCGGGGATCAACGGTCAGCTGTGGGACGTCAACCGCATGGATATTACCGCGCAGCAGGGTACCTGGGAGCGCTGGACGGTGCGGGCGGATATGCCGCAGTCTTTCCATATTGAGGGCGTCTCGTTCCTGATCCGTAATGTGAACGGCGCAATGCCGTTCCCGGAAGACAGAGGTTGGAAAGATACCGTCTGGGTAGATGGTCAGGTCGAGTTACTGGTTTATTACGGTCAGCCTTCCTGGGCGCATTTCCCGTTCTACTTTAACAGCCAGACGCTGGAAATGGCGGATCGTGGCTCGATCGGTCAGATCCTGGTGAACCCGGCGCCGTAATGTGTATTCCCGTGCCGGATGACGGTTTCGTCTTATCCGGCACGGACAGGGTAAAAAGCAGCTGCGCGGGCCAGCGAAGCGCCTTTAGAGATGAAATTTAACATCTTCACAATACTCCTTCATTTCCCCTGTTGATCCAGCGTATAATCCCCGGCCTTTGATTATTTTTTTACCATTTTTGGAAGCACTATGAGCGCAATATCCCTGATCCAACCGGACAGAGACCTTTTCTCCTGGCCGCAGTACTGGGCTGCCTGTTTTGGCCCGGCACCGTTTTTGCCGATGTCACGTGACGAAATGGACCAACTTGGCTGGGATAGCTGCGACATCATTCTGGTTACCGGCGATGCCTACGTCGACCATCCAAGCTTTGGTATGGCGATTTGTGGCCGTATGCTGGAAGCGCAAGGGTTCCGCGTGGGGATCATCGCCCAACCGGACTGGAACAACAAAGACGATTTTATGCGTTTGGGCAAGCCGAACCTGTTCTTTGGTGTGACCGCAGGCAACATGGACTCGATGATCAACCGTTACACCGCCGATCGCCGACTGCGCCATGATGATGCCTACACGCCGGACAACGTGGCGGGTAAACGCCCGGACCGTGCCACGCTGGTCTATACCCAGCGTTGTAAAGAAGCATGGAAAGATGTGCCGGTTATTCTTGGCGGTATTGAGGCCAGCCTGCGCCGCACCGCGCATTACGACTACTGGTCTGATACCGTTCGCCGCTCCGTTTTGGTGGATTCTAAAGCCGATATGCTGATGTTCGGCAACGGCGAACGTCCGCTGGTGGAAGTGGCGCATCGTCTGGCGATGGGGGAGACTATCGATCAGATCCGCGATGTGCGTAACACCGCGATTATGGTTAAAGAAGCGTTGCCGGGCTGGAGTGGAGTAGATTCCACGCGTCTCGACACGCCGGGAAAAATTGACCCGATCCCGCATCCTTACGGTGAAGATCTGCCGTGTGCTGACAACAAACCTGTCGCACCGAAAAAGCAGGAAGCGAAAGCGGTCACCGTGCAGCCGCCGCGTCCGAAACCGTGGGAAAAAACCTACGTGCTGCTGCCGTCCTTCGAAAAAGTGAAGGGCGATAAAGTGCTGTATGCGCATGCGTCGCGTATCCTGCACCACGAAACTAACCCAGGCTGCGCGCGTGCGCTGATGCAAAAGCATGGCGATCGCTACATCTGGATCAACCCGCCAGCTATTCCGCTGTCTACCGAAGAGATGGACAGCGTCTTTGCGTTACCGTACAAGCGTGTACCGCATCCGGCGTATGGCGACAGCCGTATTCCGGCCTATGAGATGATCCGTTTCTCGATCAACATTATGCGTGGCTGCTTTGGCGGCTGCTCGTTCTGTTCGATAACAGAGCACGAAGGCCGTATCATCCAGAGTCGCTCTGAAGATTCGATCATCAATGAAATCGAAGCCATTCGTGACACCGTTCCGGGCTTTACCGGCGTGATTTCCGATCTCGGCGGCCCAACGGCGAACATGTATATGCTGCGCTGTAAGTCACCGCGTGCGGAGCAAACCTGCCGTCGTCTGTCATGCGTCTACCCGGATATTTGTCCGCACATGGATACCAATCATGAGCCGACAATTAACCTCTATCGCCGGGCGCGTGATCTCAAAGGCATTAAAAAGATCCTTATCGCATCCGGAGTGCGTTACGACATCGCGGTTGAAGACCCACGCTATATCAAAGAGCTGGCAACCCATCACGTAGGCGGCTATCTGAAGATTGCGCCAGAGCATACCGAAGAAGGCCCGCTGTCGAAGATGATGAAGCCGGGGATGGGCAGCTACGATCGCTTCAAGGAATTGTTCGATACCTACTCTAAACAGGCTGGTAAAGAGCAGTACCTGATCCCGTACTTTATTTCCGCGCACCCGGGTACGCGTGACGAAGATATGGTGAATCTGGCGCTGTGGCTGAAACAACGTCGTTTCCGTCTGGATCAGGTGCAGAACTTCTATCCATCGCCGTTGGCGAACTCCACAACCATGTATTACACCGGGAAAAACCCGTTGGGTAAAATTGGTTATAAGAGTGAAGATGTGGTGGTGCCGAAAGGTGATAAGCAGCGTCGTCTGCATAAAGCCCTGCTGCGCTACCACGATCCAGCCAACTGGCCGTTAATCCGCCAGGCGCTGGAAGATATGGGTAAAAAGCATCTGATCGGCGGGCGTCGCGAATGTCTGGTTCCGGCGCCTACGCTTGAAGAGATGCGCGAAGCGCGTCGCCAGAACCGTCATACTCGTCCGGCGCTGACCAAACACACGCCAGTGGCGCACCAGCGTCAGACGCCTGCCGCAAACAAAAAACGCGGGAAAGTGGCGGGACGTTAATCTGTCTTGCCAGGTGGTGAAATGCTTATCGGGCCTACGAATAGCACTTTGTTGTAGGCCGGATAAGGTGCTTGCATCGCCATCCGGCAGAAGTGCTCAGTATTTATGCTTCACGTATTCTGGCCGCTAATGCGGCCAGTTTTTCGTCATCAGCCCGTTCATGATCGTGTGACGACAGATACCCTTCATATTGCTCGAAAAATTTGTTCTGCCGCGATTCAATCGGTTTCCAGTGGGTTAAATCGCCAGTACCGTGCATGGGGCTTAATTTACTGTGCACATGGTCCACGCCGAAACCTTCAAAGAACATTCCTGTACGACTGACATCCGGGAACGCCTTATCCAGTTTCTTAGCCACTTTTTGGGTCGCCAGCATCAGGTCCGCTAACGCCTGCGGCGGCATGTCGAAGGCATAGCTGGGGTAATGCTTTTTCGGGATCACCACGGTAAAACCGTCGGTGTTCGGGAAAATCGACAGAAAAGCCAGGTGGTGTTCGTCTTCCCATACCTTATGGCAGGGCGCTTTGCCTTCAACAATTTGACAGAAAATACAGGTCATTCCTTTTCTCCGCAGGTAAGGTCTTCGTCAGGACGCAGTCAGTTTAGTACAGACCCAACACCTTCCACCACATCAGACCCACGGTAATAAAGACCGCCTGGTTAAACAGGCTGATGATAAATCCTGTGCGCCACCAGACGCCTGTTGGAACATACCCGGCGCCAAACAGAATAGGGCCGCGAGCATGTGTGTACTGGGTGAGCGAGCAGTACAAACTGCTGGTGAAGGCCAGCATTAACGCCGTGGGAGCAGCGGGAATATTCAGATGCAGCCCGACGCCGAGGAAAACAGCATACAGCGCGGCAATCTGCGCATTGCCGCTGGCAAAAAAGTAGTGGGTATAGAAATAGGCGGCGTTCAGCAGCAGCAGGACGATCACCCAACTGGTCCCGTGCATAGTACTGCTCAGGCTGTCGCCAATCAGATTGCCGAACCAGGTGGTGAAGCCCAGTTTTTTCAACTGATTCGCCATCATCAGTAGCGCGGCGAACCAAATCAGCGTATCCCATGCCCCTTTCTCACTTTTGACGTCTTCCCAGCTCAGCACGCCGCTCAGCAATAAAATCGACAGCCCTACAAACGAAGCGGTAGTGGCGTCAACGCCCAGCGTATCGCCAAAAATCCACAGCACCAGCAGTACGCCGACAGTTGCCAACATCAGCCATTCCCCGCGTGACATACGGCCCATTTCCGCCAGCTCTTTGCGGGCGAGGTTCGGGGCATCCGGCGTGTGTTTGATTTCCGGACGCACCAGCCAGTAGACCAGTAGCGGAACGAGCAGCAAAGAGACCAGACAAGGTAGCAGCGCCGCCATAAACCAGCCGCCCCAGGTCAGCGTAACCCCGGCGTTGGCCGCCAGTTTTACTGCCAGCAGGTTGCCGGTATAGCCGGTCATAAACAGTGCTGCCGTCACGTCGTTGACGTTGCCAATACAGGTGATAAGAAAGGTGCCGATTTTACTGCGGGACTCATCTTCCGGGTTCGAATGGAAACTACGCGCCAGAGAGTCGGCAATCGGATAGATGACGCCGCCGCAGCGAGCTGTATTACTCGGCATAGCGGGAGAGAGGATTAGATCGGCAAAAGCCAGACCGTAGGCGAGTCCCAACGTGCGCTTGCCGAGCAGGCGGATCATCTGCAACGCAATACGTCGCCCGAGACCGGTTTTGATAAACCCACGGGCAATCATAAAAGCCACGACGATAAGCCAGATAAGCGAACTGTTCAGTTCACTCAATGCCGTGGTGATGGCGCCGCTGGCGGTTTTATCCCCGGCAGCATAGGCGAGCGCGAATACCGTAATACCAATAATGCCGACCGCGCCGATGGGTAATACTTTAGCCACAATAGAAGCGATGGTGGCGACGAAGATAATTGCCGAATGCCAGGCTGGCGCACTTAACCCGGTGGGGGGCGTAAGCTGCCAGAGTCCGGCAGAAATGAGTACTATAAGAATTAATGGGAGCCATTTGACGCCATTACTTTTTTTATCAGCCACGGTTACGCACCTATAGGTGTGGTAAATACATTCACGATATGAATATATTTATCGAATAATTAACAGGTTATGTTGCGTAATGCTGCTCCAGCGACTGCAAGAAATACATCAATATATGTATGTTAATTGTTTCCTGATATTTCATTGCCAGAAAGGCCCGACGGGAGTGTCGGGCCGGAGAGAAGAGATTAACCGCCGAACTGGTCCGGGTCTGGTCCCAGCCGTCTGCCTTGATCGAGTTTCGCAATTTCGCCTAATTCTTCTTTATCCAGGCGGAAGTCCCAGACGTTAAAGTTTTCTGCGATACGGGCAGGCGTCACCGATTTCGGAATAACCACCAGCCCGTTATCCAGATGCCAGCGGATGACAATCTGCGCTGGTGATTTACCATATTTCTCTGCGAGGTCACGGATGATCTTTTGGTCGAAGACGTCTTTCCCGCCCTGCGCCAATGGACTCCAGGATTCGGTCTGGATCTTATGCGTAGCGTTCCAGGCATGAAGCTGGCGCTGCTGCATAAGTGGGTGCAGTTCTATCTGGTTGATCACGGGATGAACGCCAGTTTCATCGATCAGGCGCTGGAGATGATTGATCTGAAAGTTGCACACGCCGATGCTCTTAATCAGCCCTTCTTTTTGCAGATCGATCATGTTTTCCCACGCTTCAACGTAGTGATCGATCGCCGGAACAGGCCAGTGCATCAGGTAAAGATCGAGGTAATCGAGCTGGAGTTTCTCCATGCTTTCGAGTAAGGCTTCCCGGGCGCGTTTCTGATCATCATTCCACAGCTTGGTGGTGATGAATAACTCTTCCCGCGGCACGCCCGCATTACGTATCGCTTTGCCGACACCTTCTTCGTTTTTGTACGCGGCGGCGGTATCAATCGAACGATAACCCACTTCCAGTGCTTTATGGATAGCGGTAATGACTTCTTCGTTGCTTGCCTTCCAGACCCCCAGGCCCAGTTGCGGCATGACGTTACCATCCTGTAGTTTGATAATGGTTGGACCGGTCATAATTCCCCCCTGGATTACAGTCACCGGAGCAAGCTCCGGTGAGTTAGGTGTGACTTAAGTCTGGCCTATACTCGTCATACTTCAAGCTGCATATGCGTTGGCTGCACTCGTTCACCCCAGTCACTTACTTATGTAAGCTCCTGGGGATTCTCTCCTTTGCCGTCTTTATGCAACTCGAATTATTTAGAGTATAAATAGCCAAAAACGAAAGGCGGAGCTTAAAAAACCTTAACGGGCAGCTTCGTAAATCCGACGGCTGACGTCGAGCGTAATGTCCTGATGCTCACCCAGTTTCGTACCGCCGTGCGCTCGCAGTTTTTCCAGCAGCGCCGGGATAGAGCTACCGTCCAGGCCGTAGTCAGACAGGCGAGTCGGGACACCCATTTGCTCGAAGAACTGACGGGTGGCGGCAATGGCGGCGTCGATACGCTGGTCTTCGGAACCCTCGGTGATATTCCAGATACGTTCTGCGTATTGCAGTAGCTTGGCACGCTTGGTATCGCGTTTTTCATTCCACAGCGCAGGCAGAACGATGGCCAGCGTTTGCGCATGATCCAGACCATGCATCGCGGTCAGTTCGTGGCCCAGCATATGGGTTGCCCAGTCCTGCGGTACGCCTGCGCCAATCAGGCCGTTCAGCGCCTGGGTTGCCGCCCACATGACGTTCGCACGCACGTTGTAGTTTTCCGGCTCCTGCAAGGCTTTCGGACCTTCTTCTATCAGCGTAAGCAGAATGCCTTCGGCAAAGCGATCCTGAATTTTCCCGTCGACCGGATAAGTTACATACTGCTCAACGGTATGCACGAAGGCATCCACGACGCCGTTTGCAACCTGACGTGGCGGCAGGGTATAGGTGTAAACCGGATCCAGTACGGCAAATACCGGTTGCACAAACGGGGTCATAAAGGCCAGTTTGTCGCCGGTGGTTTTCCGCGAGATGACCGCGCCGGAGTTAGATTCAGAACCGGTAGCGGGCAGGGTTAATACGGAGCCCATCGGGATGGCGCTTTTTACGTCGTTGCCGTGAGTTTCCAGAATACGCCATGGATCGATGCCGTCAGCGTACTGTGCCGCAGCTGCGATGAATTTGGTGCCATCCAGTACCGAACCGCCGCCCACAGCCAGCAGGAACGTTACTTTCTCATCACGCACGATCTTTACCGCATTCATCAGCGTTTCATAAGATGGGTTCGGCTCAATACCGCCAAACTCCAGCACGTCCAGGCCTTTCAGTGCATCCTGAACCTGTGCCAGAACGCCGGTTTTTTTCACACTGCCGCCGCCGTAGGTAATCAATACGCGAGCATCCTGAGGGATTTGATCGCGCAATTCGGCAATAGCGCCTTTACCGAACAGAATACGGGTTGGGGTATGGAGATTAAAATTGTTCATTGCTCGTTCCCTTGTGTGGGTAATAAAAAGAGGGCAGGAGAGTGTCTGCCGGATGATGAACATTGTGGTCGCCAGCTGCGCTGCTCTCAATGCACATTTCTGCCGATGTCTTGCCCATTTCTACAGACTACTGGAGAAAACGGATAAATCTGCGCATGATGTCAGGGTCGAAAACCGATGATGAAATGGTGCTTTATGAACCGTGAAGAGATCTGCCTTCTGCTGACAGATAAAATTAAGCAGCTGAAAAATAATGAAAATAACCTCAGTGCATTGCTGCCAGATGTCCGCCTGATGCACGGTACGGTGCCAGCTGCACGGACACCAGTCATGTATCAGCCAGGTATCATATTTCTCTTTTCGGGCCATAAAATTGGTTATATTAATGAACGCGTATTTCGTTATGACGCCAATGAATACCTGCTGCTAACCGTACCTTTACCCTTTGAATGTGAAACGTATGCGACACCGGAGGTTCCGTTGGCCGGAATCTACCTGAATGTCGATATCCTGCAATTGCAGGAGCTGTTGATGGACATTGGGGAAGACGAGCTGTTTCAGCCTGCTATGGCGGCCAGTGGGATTAACTCCGCGACGCTTTCAGACGAAATTCTCTGCGCCGCTGAGCGCCTGTTGGATGTGATGGAACGCCCGCTGGATGCGCGTATTCTCGGCAAACAGATCATTCGCGAGATCCTCTACCATGTGCTGACCGGGCCGCGCGGCGGCGCGTTACTTGCGCTGGTCAGTCGTCAGACGCATTTCAGCTTGATAAGCCGGGTGCTGAAGCGGATTGAAACCAAATACACCGAGAACCTCAATGTAGAACAGCTGGCGGCAGAGGCGAACATGAGCGTGTCGGCGTTTCATCATAACTTTAAAGCGGTGACCAGCACGTCGCCGCTGCAATATCTTAAAAGCTATCGTCTGCATAAAGCGCGGATGATGATGATTCATGACGGGATGAAGGCCAGTGCGGCAGCCATGCGTGTCGGCTATGAGAGTGCATCGCAGTTCAGTCGGGAATTCAAACGTTTCTTTGGCGTGACGCCGGGGGAAGATGCGGCCAGAATTCGGATGATGCAGGGGAATTGATTGCTTGTCCGTCTGAACGGTACACCGTAGGCCTTAAAGCTACGCGCCATAAGGCAAAATGCCGGAGATTATCCGGCCTACGGATGCGACTCAGGCGCTACAGTATTTTTTTTTAATCACCACGAACAGGGTTCCCAACAGACCTGCGGTTAACAGGGCAATCGGTAGGATCATTAAAAAGGTCATCACCTGATCTTCATGGCGTTTAACGAACGGGATCATGCTCAGCGCGTAGCCAAAGCTGGTGACAACGGTGACCCACAGCAGGCCGCTCAGCCAGTTAAAAAACTGGAATCGACGGTTAGGCAGCCCTGAAATTCCTGCCATGGTCGGCAGCAAGGTGCGTACGAACGCCAGGAAGCGCCCGGCCAGCAGCGCCATCAGGCCGTGTTGGTCAAACATGCAGGTGGCGCGCTGATGATATTTTTCAGGTAATTGCGCCAGCCAGCCTTTTACCGTTTTCGTGTTGCCCAGCCAGCGTCCCTGAATGTAACTCAGCCAGCAGCCCAGGCTGGCGGCGGCGGTCAGAATAGCTATGGTAGGTAAAAAACTCATCACGTCCTGAGCGATCAGCGCCCCAGCCAGCAATAACAGGCTGTCTCCGGGTAAAAAGGAGGCGGGCAGCAGGCCATTTTCTAAAAACAGTGTGGCGAACATGACGAAGTAAACCACGCTCACAACGTGTGGATCCGCCAGCGCGGCAAAGTCGTGTTGCCAGAGCGCGGAGACAATATCTTGAATAACTACCATGGACTTTCCTGTGGAACAGCGTTTATGTGTGGATTGTACTCCTGAATTGTCCGGGATGCCTTGATCCCGGACGCAACAATTGCAGACTTTTCCACCAGAAGTGTCTGCATATATGTCCATCTATGGCAATGTTACTCGATTCGGACAAATCCTGCGGCTAAATCGGCAATCAGATCGTCAACATTCTCTAAACCGATATGCAAACGGATAAGCGTTCCGCTGAAGTCCACTTCACCTTGCGGACGGATTGCCGCAATGTGTTCCGGCTGGTTGGCGAGAATTAGCGACTCAAAACCGCCCCAGGAGTAGGCCATGCTGAACAGGCTGAAGTGATCCAGATACGCGGCCAGCTCTTCATTATTAAGCTTCTTATTCAATACAAAGGAGAATAGCCCGCTGCTGCCGGTAAAATCACGTTTCCAGAATTCATGGCCTTTACTGCCGGGTAGCGCCGGGTGATTAACACGAGCGACCTGTGGGTGGTTGGCCAGCCACTCGGCGACCTTTAAGCTGCTTTCATGATGCTGACGTAAGCGTACGCTCAGTGTGCGTAATCCACGGCTGGTCATATAGGCGGTGTCGGCGTCCAGCATTTGTCCCATCAGATAGGCATTTTCGCGCAGTTGGTCCCAGCAGCGGGCATTGGATACCGCTGTGCCGACCATGCCGTCGGAATGACCAATCAGGTATTTCGTACCTGCCTGAATCGAGATATCAATACCGAAATCCAGCGCGTTGAACAGCACGCCGGCAGCCCAGGTGTTATCAATCATGATGACAGCCTCAGGCGCAACGCTTCTGACGGCGGCAACAATTGCTGGTACATCATGTACCTCCATGGTGACGGAGCCGGGTGATTCCAGAAAGACAACTTTGGTGTTCGGCTGAATATGCTTCACTATATCGGCGCCAATCAACGGATCAAACCAGCCCGTTGAGACGCCAAGTTTACCGAGAATTTTGGTGCAGAAGTCCTGGCTGGGCTCATAGGCGGTATTGGTCATCAACACATGATCGCCTTGTTCAACAAAAGCAAGGATGGTGTTGGCAACAGCTGCTGCGCCGCAAGGGAACAACGCGCAACCCGCGCCGCCTTCGAGTTCGCACATGGCTTCCTGCAGCGAAAAATGCGTCAGGGTTCCGCGACGTCCGTAGAAAAGCGCACCGTTAGCGCGGTTGCGCGTGGCCTGTTTTTTGGCCTCAACGCTGTCAAACACCAGCGAAGAAGCGCGCTGGATCACGCTATTTACCGAGCCCAGCGTGTACTTTTTACTGCGTCCTGCGTGAACGAGTTTGGTTTCAAGTTGCTTATCTGCCATGGTGTATTACCTGTTTTTATACGTCTGGATGTCTAAACTACCATGAATCAAAGATGACGCATCCTGCAGAACGGTCATACAGTAGAAAATAATCTCAAAATGCCTCTGGTGACTTTTTTACTGCGTAAGCGCAAAGAAAAGAAACCAAAGGTGCGGCAATATGTAAATAGTAATGAGAACGACTATCAATTCGACGTTGTTTTGATATGATTACGCTTAGATTTTGTGATTTGCGTCCTGGAGATACAGAGTGGGTAATAATTTGATGCAGACGGACCTTTCCGTCTGGGGTATGTATCAGCACGCCGATATCGTGGTTAAGTGCGTGATGATTGGGCTGATTTTAGCGTCAGTGGTCACCTGGGCTATCTTCTTTAGTAAGAGCCTTGAGTTCTTTACTCAGAAACGCCGTCTTAAGCGTGAACAGCAACTGCTGGCGGATGCCCGCTCTTTAGACCAGGCAAACGAGATTGCCGCAGGATTCGATGCTAAAAGCCTTGGCGCACAGTTGATTTACGAAGCGCAGAACGAGCTGGAACTGTCTGAAGGCAGTGACGACAACGAAGGTATTAAAGAGCGCACCGGTTTTCGTCTGGAGCGTCGTGTGGCGGCGGTAGGTCGTCATATGGGACGTGGTAACGGATACCTGGCCACCATCGGGGCTATCTCGCCTTTTGTGGGTCTGTTCGGTACGGTATGGGGCATCATGAACAGCTTCATCGGGATTGCACAAACCCAAACCACCAACCTGGCCGTTGTTGCTCCGGGCATTGCAGAAGCGCTGTTAGCGACCGCGATTGGTCTGGTTGCGGCGATTCCAGCGGTCGTCATCTACAATATTTTCGCACGTCAGATTGGCAGCTATAAAGCGATGCTGGGCGATGTCGCGGCGCAGGTGCTGTTGCTGCAAAGTCGTGATCTGGACCTGAACGCCAGCGCCTCCGCGCATCCGGTACGTGCCGCGCAGAAATTACGTGTAGGGTAATGTTCCATGGCAATGAGCTTTAATGAGAACCTGGACGATAACGGTGAAATGCATGAAATCAACGTGACGCCGTTTATCGACGTTATGTTGGTTTTATTGATCATCTTTATGGTAGCCGCGCCGTTGGCAACAGTGGATGTGAAGGTGAATCTCCCTGCTTCCACCAGCACGCCGCAGCCGCGTCCGGAAAAACCGGTTTATCTGTCAGTCAAAGCCGATAATAGTATGTTTATTGGCAACAATCAGGTGACGGATGAAACCATGATTAGCGAGCTAACTACGCTGACAGAAGGGAAGAAAGACACCACGATTTTCTTCCGTGCAGATAAGACCGTCGATTATGAAACCATGATGAAGGTAATGGACACGCTGCATCAGGCCGGTTTCCTGAAGATTGGTCTGGTCGGTGAAGAGACCGTGAAAGCGAAGTAACTTTCTCGCCGGGTAGTGGTTTTCACCTACCCGGCCTGCTTATCCTGATTCCACGCCTTACAAACCTGTTCTTATCTGTTTTCATCCAACGCGACCGTGGTTATCCTGGTCGGTTCATAGCTGCCTTCGGACAGCTTGCGCGTCAGGCGTAAGGTGGCCGTTTCTCGCGCGAGTATATGCTGGTAGGTGCTCTCCAGCCGGGCCATGATTTTATCCCGCAGTTCGGGTTGTTGGGCTATGATGGCCTCAATCGCGGCGCCATAGATCTCTTCTTTCGCCTGTAGCGCATAAATTTCGCGACGATTTTGCCATTTCATCCGCACCAGTGCGGCGGGTATAGAAACCATTTCCTGGGCAACGCTTTCCAGCGTCGCGTTTTTATTGGCAATTAGGATAGCTAAATTCTGCTTTAAGACAAACTCATCACTTTTATGGTCATCTAAAGCCAAATAAACATTATTATCCTCAACATCTTTCATTTTATTTCTCTTCCAGAGAATAAAAAATAGGGTCGCTGGTTTCGCGGGTAATTAAATTAAGCCAAATTTTATTGCCTTGCTCATTAATGGTGGCTGTTTTTTCGGTCAAGATTTTACTTAATTCTTGTGCGTTAATGTCGCCCTCCGCTTGCAATGAATTGAGCAAGCGCGTGAATGACTCAATCTTTGCCGCGCAAAACAAACGTTCTTTTAAATGACGGTCGCACTCTTCAAACAACATATTGCGCGCCTGGCCGGTCGCTGTAGCGCTGATCAAAATATCTGCTTCATAATCACTTAATGTTTTCTTTCCCTGAGTCAAATTTTCACTGTTTTCTGTGGGGAAGGTATTAGTCGATGTTTGAGATAAATGATAATGCGCGGGAACAAGATGCTCGGGAAGCATGTTGAAATATCCTTTGATGCCAATACTGTATTGTTTTTAATATGTCAGGCTGCGTTGACAATAGCATGGTGTAATTTTAAAATCAAAAAAAATGGAGCCAGTATATGAACAGTATATTTTATTCTGTTATTACCCTGCTATTGCTTACCTGCGGGGTGCTTTTGTTGATGCGCAGCGCAAATAAAAACCGCTATGCAGAAAATGGTAACGCTGGACACCTGCCGGAAATCTTGAGTAAGGAAGAGGGTGAAGATCATTTTTCTGTATTGATGAATTCGATTACCCCGGTATGGTATTGGCGCGTTAATCACGAATATATCGATTTTATCCACTCGACGATCAAACGGATGACGATGGTGGAGCTGAATGAGACGCCTGGTCTATTTGATGCGCAGCGGCGTTGTAGCGACCTTAACTCTGCGGTGTACAAATATTACGACAATATAAAAAAACGCTGTCTCAGTGGGGAGAAGGTCCCGCATGCCGATCTGGACGTGCTCAACTTACGTCAGTGCTTCAGAGAGTTCAGCCTGGAGGCTTACCCTGCGCTCGTCGCGCTGGTGTGGCCGGAATACCAGCGTCCACAGCTCAAAGCAGAAGAAGTATGAGGTCATGGCGCATTACCATGGCCGGGTAGCGCTTTATTGCGACCCGGCACGGAGTGACAAACGGCTATTTGTCAGATGAGGCTTGCCACAGATTCAGCTCACCGTCAGCGACGTGTTTATCGATTTGCGCCAGTTCTTCGGCGCTGAACGTCAGATTAGCCAATGCCTGAACGTTTTCTTCCAGCTGCTCCGGTCGGCTGGCGCCAATTAATACCGAAGTGACCCGGTTGTCTTTCAGCAACCAGCTTAAGGCCATTTGCGCCATCGACTGTCCGCGCTGTTGCGCCATCTCATTGAGCAAACGCAGGCTACTAAGGTTTTCTTCCGTCAGCATATTTTCTGTCAGCCCACGGACTTTTTTCCCTTCACGCTGCATACGTGAACCTTCCGGGATGCCGTTGAGGTATTTCCCCGTCAGCAGCCCCTGGGCCAGCGGCGTAAAGGCAATGCAGCCCATGCCGTTAGCTTCCAGCGTATCCAGCAAGCCACTGCTGTCTACCCAGCGATTAAGCAGGTTGTAAGAGGGTTGGTGGATAAGAAGCGGAATTTTCCATTCCCGTAGCAGCTCGGCCATCTTTTGCGTTCGTTCCGGAGAATAGGACGAGATGCCGACATACAGCGCTTTACCGCTTTGCACCGCATGGGCCAGCGCTGAGGCGGTCTCTTCCATTGGCGTATTTTCGTCAACGCGGTGTGAGTAGAAGATATCGACATAGTCGAGCCCCATGCGTTGCAGGCTCTGGTCGAGGCTGGCAAGCAGGTATTTACGCGAACCACCAGAACCGTATGGCCCTGGCCACATGTCGTAGCCCGCCTTGGTGGAGATGATCAGCTCATCTCGGTATTGTGCAAAATCCTCGCGCAGTAAACGGCCAAAATTCTCTTCTGCGCTGCCTGGAGGCGGCCCATAGTTATTGGCCAAATCAAAATGGGTGATGCCTAAATCAAAGGCTTTACGCAGTAGGGCGCGCTGTGACTCCAGCGCCTGAACGTGCCCAAAACTGTGCCACAAACCCAGCGACAGTGCGGGTAAGCGTAAACCGCTGCGTCCACAGTAGCGATAGAGCATTTGCTCGTAACGTTCAGGATTGGCAAACCAGGCCATGAGATCTCCTTAGTGCAGGTGAATTTCAAAACAGCGTTTCTATTCTAGCGGGTTCTCGGTGAATATTCCGTTCACAGGTCACACTGGGATAAAAAACTGAGCGGCATTCGAACCGCCAATTATTGAAGGAGCTGGCCTGGGAAGGCTATATATCTCTTTGCGTTAATCACGGCTTTCATAATGCCCCGACCTGTCGTTATGAGAAAGCTGCCGCTGATTTAGCCTGGGAGCACACTCTTGCTGGGTTTTATAAATCTTTGTGATAGAAAACAAAGCATTATTAAATGATTTAGGTGAGTTATCTGAATAATAATGCTAGCTAATTTCATTAGCATTCATGTTGATATCGCCTGGAGAGATATGGGTTGGACTTAAGAAAGTAAAAAAATAAAGAACGCATTATATCTTCTCTATCGGCTGCCGATAACAAGGATAAGTATCGCCTGGTGGCGAATTCCTCATCAACGGCAAGGAAATTATTATGGGTTTGCTGAAAAACTTCACTATTCGTATTGTCATGTTGGCAATACTGGGACTTTTTTGCCTGCTGTGGTCGGGCGTGGGTTTATTCAGTCTTCATTCTTTATCAAAAATATCAGAAGGGAATGATATTGACCGTCATCTCGTCCATCAGATGACTGTTCTCAGTCAGGGTAACGATCAGTACTTTCGCTTCGTAACGCGCTTAAGTCGCGCCATGGATGTCAAAATGAGCGGCGGAACGCCTGATTTTGCGCCGGCGCAGCAGTCCCTGGAGAATATGAGTAAAAAACTCCAGGAGATGAAAACATTGTCTCCGGGTCCCATGGACCCTGAAGTCGCCACAGCAGTACTGACAAAGTGGCAGGCGTTGCTGGACAACGGAGTGATCCCGCAAATGCAGCTGGCGCAGCAGGGCACGCTTACGGCCTTTGCGGAGCATGCCAGCACCGTTACGCCAGCGTTGAGCCGTGAATTTGGCGCCAGTGCCGAGCGTTTTAACGCTACGGCGGGTGAGCGGCTTGATACCACCCGCGTGATGGTCGATGGCAAAACCTCTATCATCCGGACGTTAATTATCACCGCCGTGATCCTTGGGATTGCCCTCCTTTTCTTTACCGACCGCTACCTTGTTTCCATGATGGTGAAACCGCTGGGGCGTATTCGCCAGCAGTTTCAGCAGATTGCGCAGGGCGATCTCAGCCATCCAATTGAAGATTTTGGTCGTAACTGCGTGGGTCAACTGGTGCCGTTACTGTGCGCGATGCAGGACAGCCTGCGCGAAGCCGTCAGCACTATCCGTTCAGGTAGTGACAACATCTGGCGAGGGGCGACGGAAATTTCCACCGGGAATAACGATCTCTCCTCACGTACTGAAGAGCAGGCCGCAGCGCTGGAAGAGACCGCTGCCAGCATGGAGCAACTGACCGCAACGGTAAAACTGAACGCTGAAAACGCGCGTGAAGCCAGCCAGCTTGCCGATACGGCGACAGAAACAGCAGGTAAAGGGAGCACGCTGGTTTCAGAAGTGGTTGAGACAATGGACGGTATTGCCGCCAGTTCTAAACAGATCGCGGAAATCACGTCAGTTATTAATAGTATTGCTTTCCAGACCAATATTCTGGCGCTGAACGCGGCGGTTGAAGCTGCCAGGGCAGGCGAGCAGGGGCGCGGTTTTGCCGTCGTTGCCGGTGAAGTACGTAACCTTGCCAGTCGCAGCGCCGGGGCGGCGAAAGAGATTGAGACGCTGATTGGCGAGTCATCGCGTCGTGTCGATCAGGGTGCTCGTTTGGTTAAAGAAACGGGATTAACCATGGAGGCGATTCTGCGCGGTGCCACCGAAGTGACTGTCATCATGAAGCAAATTGCCTCAGCCTCGGAAGAACAGAATAAGGGCATCTCGCAGGTGAGTGTGGCGATCACGCAGATGGACAGCGTAACGCAACAGAACGCTGCATTGGTAGAGCAAGTCTCCGCCGCGGCCGTGGCGCTGGAACGACAAACAGAGGAACTGCAACGCTCGGTGCAACAGTTCCGCCTCTCAGCGAATGATGTGCAGTACGCCGCCGCCAATACCGCTTCCCCTTCAGCAGACAGCAAAACGTCTGCGGCAGCTAAAACGGATGAATGGGTGTCCTTTTAAGCTGGCATAAAAAGTTCGTGATACCTCTGGTCTTTGCTTAAAAAATCGCTATATAATTTATTATATAGCGATTGGAGGTTATGCATGGACAACCATTTTGGTAAAGGTCTGATGGCCGGACTAAACGCCTCAAGTGCGGACAGTGCACGCTCAGTGGCGAATTTTTGTGCGGATTATAAGCGTGGTTTTGTGCTGGGATTTTCACATCGAATGTTTGAAAAAACGGGCGATCGACAGCTCAGCGCGTGGGAAGCGGGGATCCTGACGCGCCGCTATGGGCTGGATAAGGAGATGGTGATGGATTTCTTTAAAGAGAACCAGTCCAGTACAACAATTCGCTTTTTCATGGCCGGCTATCGGCTCGAAGCTTGATCCGAAAGGGGTATTATCTTGCTTTAATTAATTACACTATTGACCTACGCCTTCGTTTTGTTGCTCCGTCGAAGTATTATATCGCACATAACCATATAAAAAGTGTGGTAAATGGCGCGCCGATCGCAATATGCAACATGCGAATGGTGCAAAATAAAAAGCCAGGTCTTCGCAACGGAATAACTATAAAATGACTGGAGATAACTCTCTCATCAATTCGAGCGGCATCAATCGCCGCGATTTCATGAAGCTTTGTGCAGCACTGGCCGCCACCATGGGGCTCAGTAGCAAAGCCGCCGCAGAAATGGCCGAATCAGTTTCCCGCCCTCAGCGCCCACCGGTTATCTGGATTGGTGCTCAGGAGTGTACGGGTTGTACTGAATCGCTGCTTCGCGCGACACACCCTACAGTGGAAAACCTCGTCCTGGAGACAATCTCCCTGGAATACCACGAGGTACTCTCTGCCGCCTTCGGCCATCAGGTTGAAGAGAATAAACATAACGCTCTGGAGAAGTACAAAGGGCAATATGTTCTGGTTGTAGATGGTTCTATCCCACTGAAAGATAATGGTATTTACTGCATGGTTGCCGGTGAGCCGATCGTGGATCATATCCGCCGGGCCGCTGAAGGCGCAGCCGCTATCATTGCCATTGGCTCTTGCGCCGCGTGGGGTGGTGTTGCTGCCGCTGGCGTTAACCCAACGGGTGCAGTCGGCTTGCAGGAAGTTCTGCCAGGCAAAACCATCATCAACATTCCCGGCTGTCCGCCGAACCCGCATAACTTCCTGGCAACGGTCGCGCATATCATCACTTACGGTAAGCCGCCGAAGCTGGATACCAAAAACCGTCCAACATTCGCCTATGGCCGTTTGATTCACGAACATTGCGAACGTCGCCCGCACTTCGATGCTGGCCGCTTTGCGAAAGAGTTTGGCGATGAAGGCCATCGTGAAGGCTGGTGTCTCTACCATCTGGGCTGTAAAGGACCAGAAACCTACGGCAACTGCTCAACGCTGCAATTCTGCGATGTTGGCGGCGTGTGGCCGGTGGCTATCGGTCACCCTTGCTACGGCTGTAACGAAGAAGGCGTCGGTTTCCATAAAGGTATTCACCAGCTTGCTCATGTGGAAAACCAAACCCCGCGCTCCGAGAAGCCTGATGTCAACATGAAAGAAGGTGGCAATGTCTCTGCCGGCGCGATTGGGCTGCTTGGTGGCGTGGTAGGGCTGGTCGCCGGCGTCAGCGTGATGGCGGTTCGTGAACTGGGTCGTCAGCAGAAGAAAGATAACGCTGACTCACGGGGAGAATAACCGTGAACAGACGTAACTTTATTAAAGCAGCCTCCAGCGGGGCATTGCTGTTGGGCGCTGCGCCGTCCATCAGCCATGCGGCTGCAGAAAACCGTCCGCCAATCCCTGGGTCTCTTGGGATGCTCTATGACTCGACGCTATGCGTGGGCTGCCAGGCCTGTGTCACCAAGTGTCAGGACATCAACTTTCCGGCGCGTAACCCGGAAGGCGAGCAGACCTGGTCAAACAACGACAAGCTGTCGCCGTATACCAATAACATCATCCAGGTGTGGCGTAGTGGAACAGGCGTTAACAAAGACCAGGAAGAAAATGGCTACGCATACATTAAGAAACAGTGCATGCACTGTGTCGATCCGAACTGCGTCTCCGTTTGCCCGGTCTCCGCTCTGAAGAAAGATCCGAAAACCGGCATCGTCCACTATGACAAAGATGTCTGTACAGGTTGCCGCTATTGCATGGTCGCCTGTCCGTACAACGTGCCTAAGTACGACTATAACAACCCGTTTGGTGCGCTTCACAAATGTGAACTGTGTAACCAGAAAGGTGTTGAACGTCTGGATAAAGGCGGTTTACCGGGTTGTGTTGAAGTGTGTCCTGCCGGGGCGGTGATTTTTGGTACGCGTGAAGAGCTGATGGCTGAGGCGAAAAAACGTCTCGCGCTGAAGCCTGGCAGCGAATACCACTATCCGCGTCAGACGGTGAAAGCGGGCGATACCTATCTGCATACGGTACCGAAGTACTACCCACACCTGTACGGTGAGAAGGAAGGTGGTGGTACGCAGGTGATGGTGCTGACGGGGGTTCCTTACGAAGATTTGGATCTGCCGAAACTGGATGATCTTTCAACCGGTGCGCGTTCTGAACATGTTCAACATTCCCTGTATAAGGGCATGATATTACCCCTGGCTGCGCTGGCGGGCTTAACCGTGCTGGTTCGTCGTAATACGAAAAACGACCATCACGACGGAGGAGACGATCATGAGTCATGATCCTAAACCGCTGGGCGGGAAAATAATCAGCAAACCGGTCATTATTTTTGGGCCGTTAATCGTCCTGTGTATGCTCCTGATCGTGAAACGTCTGGTCTTCGGATTGGGTTCAGTCTCCGATCTGAACGGCGGTTTCCCATGGGGTGTTTGGATCGCGTTTGACCTGTTGATTGGTACCGGCTTCGCGTGCGGCGGTTGGGCGCTGGCGTGGGCGGTGTATGTTTTCAACAGAGGGCAATACCATCCGTTGGTGCGTCCGGCGCTGCTGGCAAGCCTGTTTGGCTACTCGCTGGGTGGTCTGTCGATCACCATTGACGTCGGTCGTTACTGGAACCTGCCGTATTTCTACATTCCAGGTCACTTCAACGTGAACTCGGTATTGTTCGAAACGGCGGTCTGTATGACCATCTATATCGGCATCATGGCGCTGGAATTTGCTCCGGCTCTGTTTGAACGTCTGGGTTGGAAAGTCTCCCTCAAGCGTTTGAATAAAGTGATGTTCTTTATTATCGCTCTCGGCGCACTGCTGCCAACCATGCATCAGTCTTCAATGGGTTCATTGATGATTTCTGCGGGTTATAAGGTGCATCCGCTATGGCAAGCGTATGAAATGTTGCCGCTTTTCTCCGTATTAACCGCTTTTATTATGGGTTTCTCGATCGTCATCTTTGAAGGCTCACTGGTACAAGCCGGTCTGAAAGGTAACGGTCCGGACGAGAAAAGCTTGTTCATCAAGCTGACGAATACCATCAGCATATTGCTGGCGATTTTCGTGGTTCTGCGCTTTGGCGAGTTAATCTATCGCGACAAACTGTCCTATGCGTTTGCAGGCGATCTTTACTCCGTAATGTTCTGGATTGAAGTCGTACTGATGGTCTTCCCGCTGGTGGTGCTGCGCGTCACTAAGCTGCGTAATGACTCACGCATGCTGTATCTGTCTGCGCTGAGTGCATTGCTGGGTTGTGCGACATGGCGTCTGTCCTATTCGCTGGTGGCGTTCAATCCTGGTGGTGGCTACCACTACTTCCCAACCTGGGAAGAACTGTTGATTTCTATTGGTTTTGTGGCTATTGAGATTTGTGCATACATCGTACTCATTCGTCTACTGCCGATACTTCCTCCTTTAAAACAAAACGATCAAAATCGTCATGAGGCGAGCAAAGCATGAGCCAGAGAATTACTATTGATCCGGTAACCCGTATTGAGGGTCATTTACGCATCGACTGCGAAATCGAAAATGGCGTGGTATCTAAAGCATGGGCTTCCGGTACCATGTGGCGCGGCATGGAAGAGATCGTGAAAAACCGCGATCCGCGCGATGCCTGGATGATTGTTCAGCGTATCTGTGGCGTTTGTACTACCACTCACGCTATCTCTTCCGTTCGTGCAGCAGAAAGCGCGCTGAATATTGATGTTCCGGTGAACGCACAGTACATCCGTAACATCATTCTGGCCGCGCACACCACGCATGACCATATTGTTCACTTCTATCAGCTGTCTGCGCTGGACTGGGTGGACATCACCTCCGCGTTGAAAGCCGATCCAGCGAAAGCGTCCGCGATGCTGAACGGTGTGTCCTCTTGGCACCTGAACAGCACGGAAGAGTTCACCAAGGTTCAGAATAAGATCAAAGATCTTGTCGCCAGCGGTCAGTTAGGCATTTTTGCCAACGGTTGCTGGGGCCACCCGGCAATGCAGCTGCCGCCGGAAGTGAACCTGATTGCTGTTGCTCACTATCTGCAGGCGCTGGAATGCCAGCGTGATGCCAACCGCGTTGTCGCGCTGTTGGGCGGTAAAACGCCGCACATCCAGAACCTGGCGGTAGGTGGAGTTGCTAACCCAATTAACCTCGACGGCCTCGGCGTGCTGAACCTTGAGCGTCTGATGTACATCAAGTCCTTCATCGACAAGCTGAGCGACTTTGTTGAGCAGGTTTACAAAGTTGATACCGCGGTTATTGCTGCGTTCTACCCTGAGTGGCTGGAACGTGGTCAGGGTGCGGTTAACTATCTGAGCGCGCCGGAATTCCCGACTGACGGTAAAAACGGCAGCTTCCTGTTCCCGGGTGGTTACATCACCAATGAAGATCTGTCGACCTATCGTCCGATCACCTCTCACTCCGATGAGTACCTGATCAAAGGGATTCAGGAGAGTGCGAAACACGCGTGGTACAAAGACGAAGCGCCGCAGGCTCCGTGGGAAGGCACAACGGTTCCGGATTACACCGGCTGGTCTGATGACGGCAAATACTCCTGGGTTAAAGCGCCGACCTTCTACGGTAAAACGGTTGAAGTGGGTCCGCTGGCCAACATGCTGTGTAAACTGGCGGCTAAACGCGAGTCTACTCATGCCAAGCTGAATGAAATCATCGCGATTTACACCAAGCTGACCGGTAAAACCATCGAAGTGTCGCAACTGCACTCAACGCTGGGCCGTATCATTGGCCGTACCGTTCACTGCTGTGAACTGCAGAACGTTCTGCAGGATCAGTACAACGCGCTGATTGTGAACATCGGTAAAGGCGACCACACCACCTTCGTGAAACCGGATATTCCGGCAACGGGCGAATTTAAAGGCGTTGGTTTCCTCGAAGCGCCGCGCGGTATGCTGTCTCACTGGATGGTGATTAAAGACGGTATTATCAGCAACTACCAGGCGGTTGTTCCGTCAACCTGGAACTCAGGCCCACGTAACTTCAACGATGAAGTCGGACCGTACGAGCGCTCGTTGGTAGGCACGCCAATCGCCGATCCAAACAAACCGCTGGAAGTGGTTCGTACCATTCACTCCTTCGACCCTTGTATGTCATGTGCGGTGCATGTGGTGGACGTTGACGGGAACGAAGTGGTCTCAGTTAAGGTTCTGTAATGCGGATATTAGTCTTAGGGGTCGGCAATATTTTGCTGACCGACGAAGCTATCGGGGTGCGTATCGTTGAGGCGTTAGAGCAACGTTACATCCTGCCAGACTTTGTTGATGTTCTGGACGGTGGTACGGCTGGGATGGAGCTTCTCGGCGATATGGCGAACAGGGATCATCTGATCATTGCTGACGCCATCGTGTCGAAGAAAAACACGCCGGGAACGATGATGGTCCTGCGGGATGAAGAGATCCCGGCGCTGTTTACCAACAAAATCTCACCGCATCAGCTTGGCCTGGCCGACGTATTGTCGGCCCTGCGTTTCACCGGCGAGTTTCCGAAAAAGCTGACGTTAGTCGGTATTATTCCGGAATCGCTGGAACCGCATATTGGGCTAACGCCAACGGTTGAAGCCATGATTGAACCTGCGCTTGAGCAGGTTCTTGCCGCGCTTCGCGAATCAGGCGTTGAAGCGATCCCTCGGGAGGCGGCTCATGTCTGAGGAGTTTGTCGGTTTTCAGACGGCCCCGAAGACGCAGATTCAGGCAGCGTTTGAAGAGGTTGCCCGGCGTTCGATGCACAATCTCTCTTTCTTGCATCCGAATATGCCGGTGTATGTCTCTGATTTTACGCTGTTTGAAGGACAGTGGACGGGGTGTGTTATCACCCCCTGGATGCTCAGCGCACTGATTTTCCCCGGACCGGACCAGATCTGGCCGGTGCGTAAAGTCAGTGAAAAAATCGGGTTGCGTCTGCCGTATGGCGAAATGACCTTTACCGTGGGTGAACTGGAGGGCGTATCGCAATACCTCTCCTGTTCGCTGATGTCGCCGCTTTCGCACAGCATGTCGGCACAAGAAGGTGTCCGTCTGACTGATGATTGCGCGCGCATGCTGTTATCGCTGCCGGTGAGCGATCCGAATGCGCCGCAGCTAAATCGCCGCGCGCTGCTGCTGGGTCGTCGGAACTGCGAAAATGCATGAGCTGTCCCTTTGTCAGAGCGCGGTTGAGATTGTTCAACAGCAGGCAGAGCAGCACGGTGTCAAACGCGTAACCGGCGTTTGGCTGGAAATTGGCGCACTCTCCTGCGTTGAGGAGAGTGCCGTCCGTTTCAGTTTCGACATTGTCTGTCAGGGTACGCTGGCGCAAGGTTGTGAGCTGCATATTGATTATAAGCCAGCTCAGGCGTGGTGCTGGGATTGCAGTCAGGTTGTGGAAATCACCCAGCATGATGCGCAGTGTCCGCTATGTCAGGGCGATCGTCTGCGGGTTGATGCTGGCGATTCACTGAAAGTGAAAAGTATTGAAGTCGAATAACCCATAGGTTGCTATGGGGCGGAGTCAGATATGTGTATTGGAGTCCCTGGTCAGGTTCTGGCCGTTGGTGAAGATATTCACCAGCTTGCGCAGGTTGAAGTGTGCGGCATCAAACGTGATGTCAATATTGCCCTGATTTGTGAAGGTGATACGGCTGAGCTGGTCGGGCAATGGGTGCTGGTGCACGTAGGGTTCGCCATGAGCATCATTGATGAAGATGAAGCTAAAGCCACGTTGGACGCACTTCGCCGCATGGAGTACGACGTCACCAGCGCGTGATTTTATGCCGGATGGCGGTGCGCTTATCAGGCCCGCGCCTTATATGTAGGCCGGATAAGGCGTTAGCGCCGCCATCCGGCATCTTACGTTAACCCTGGCGCTTATCTTCGGTATTGGTATCGAAGTCGCTGGCGTCATGGCGTTCATGAAGCTGCTCGTTCAGCGGCCCGTTGGTACGGTTTACAATACGGCCACGCTTAACCGCCGGACGCGCTGCAATCTCTTTTGCCCAGCGCTGCACGTGCTTGTAGCTTCCTGCATCAAGGAACTCTGCCGCGTCGTACACGTTGCCCAGAACCACATTGCCAAACCACGGCCAGACCGCCATATCGGCAATAGTGTATTCATTTCCGGCCACAAACTGATGCTGCGCTAATTGCTTATCCAGCACGTCGAGCAGGCGCTTGGCTTCCATTGTGAAGCGATTAATAGCGTACTCAATTTTTACCGGCGCATAGTTATAGAAGTGACCAAAACCACCGCCGAGGAAGGGGGCTGCGCCCTGTAGCCAGAACAACCAGTTCAGCGTTTCAGTGCGTTTCGCCAAATCCTGCGGCAGGAAGTAACCATATTTTTCCGCCAGATAGAGCAGGATTGCGCCAGACTCGAAAACGCGAACCGGCGGATTTTGCGAGTGATCGCGCAGCGCTGGGATCTTCGAGTTCGGATTCACTTCAACAAAGCCGCTGGAAAACTGATCGCCATCGCCAATACGGATAATCCAGGCATCGTATTCCGCGCCCTTGACGCCCTGCGCCAGCAGCTCCTCCAGCATAATCGTTACTTTCTGCCCGTTTGGCGTACCCAGCGAATAGAGCTGCAGCGGATGTTTGCCGACCGGCAGCGTTTTCTCATGGGTGGCACCGGATATTGGGCGGTTGATATTGGCGAATGCGCCGCCGTTCGATTTTTCCCACGTCCAGACTTTCGCGGGCTGATAGGTATTGTCTGACATGTTGACCTGCCTTCTGAGTGGTTGTGTTGATGCAGTGTAGCAGCTAGGTAGAACTCAATTTAACAGATTGGGACTTTATGTCGCTTTGTGCTGAAAGGGGAAGATAAATCTAACCCGTTCATTGTAGCCGGGCCGTACTCCATGAAGAGGAAATCAATGTTGGACGGAAATTGCTACCGTATTCACCATCAAAAATTGGCGGTGAATAAGCAGTAATAATGAAAAATGGTGTTCCAGGAGTAAGCGATTATCAGGGCCCGGCGGGTGGGTGGGGCGCGGTAAAAGCCGTCACTGCTTCGGTATTTTCGCAAAAGGCTGTCGCACGCGACATTATCGCGATGTTCAAAATGAACCAGGTGAAAGGGTTCGATTGTCCGGGCTGTGCGTGGCCGGACCCAGGGCATCGTGCGCCAATGGAGTTGTGCGAGAATGGCGTGAAGGCGGTCTCCTGGGAGACAACCAGCAAGAAAGCGTCACCGGAATTTTTCAGCCGTCATCCGGCTTCTACGCTCTGGCACTATAGCGATTATGAACTGGAAAACATTGGTCGTTTGACGCATCCAATGAAATACGATGCAGCGTCAGACACCTGGCAGGCAGTGGATTGGGATATCGCCTTCCACGAGATCGGTGAGCGCTTGCGCAGCTATGATTCTGCGGAACAAGTTGAGTTTTACACTTCCGGCAGAACCTCAAATGAGGCGGCATTTCTGTATCAACTGTTTGCCCGCGAATACGGCAGCAGTAACTTCCCTGATTGCTCTAACATGTGCCACGGGCCGACCAGCGCAGGGTTAACACCAGCCATTGGCCTTGGGAAAGGGACCGTTGAACTGGACGACTTTGACCACTGCGATCTGGTGATTTGTATCGGGCATAACCCGGGCACTAACCATCCACGCATGCTGACCACCTTACGCGACGTTGCCAAACGTGGGGCCAAAATTATCTCCATCAACCCGCTGAACGAAAGGGGGCTTGAGCGCTTTAGCTTCCCGCAAAGCCCAAAAGAGATGTTCGGCGGCCAGGCCACGGAGCTAAGCAGCGATTACTATCAGGTTAAAATAGGCGGTGACGGCTCGCTGCTCAAAGGCATAATGAAAGCGCTGATCGAAATGGATGAAGCGCGGATCTTACTGGATCAACAGCCCTGCCTCGATCATGCTTTTATTCATGAGCATACCGAGGGCTATTCGACGCTGTATGACGATTTACGCCAGTGTAGCTGGGCAAAACTGGAACAGGATTCCGGACTGACGCGCAGTCAGATGGAGGACCTCGCACACAGCTACAACAAATCCCGCGCCACCATTATTTGTTACGGGTTGGGGATCACCCAGCATAAAAACGGCACTGAGAACGTTCAGCAACTGGTAAACCTGCTGTTGCTGAAAGGCAATATGGGTAAGCCCGGCGCGGGGATCTGCCCGTTGCGCGGTCATTCTAACGTGCAGGGCGATCGTTCTGTGGGGATCAACGAAGCGGCGCCCGAAGAGTTCCTGCAACGCCTTGAGTCGCATTTCGCTATCAGCGTGCCGCGCAAGCATGGCCGCTCCAGCGTGGAGAGCATTCGTGCCATCGAACGGGGAGAGGCAAAAGCGCTCATTTGCATGGGCGGTAATCTGGCGGTGGCGATGCCGCAGCCGCAGCGTACTTTTGCGGCGATGAAAAGCCTGGATCTGCAGGTCCATGTGGCGACCAAACTGAACAGATCGCATCTGCTGCTGGCAAAGCATAACTACCTGCTACCTGCATTAGGCCGAACGGAGCGCGACATGCAGGCGACGGGGATTCAGTCGGTGACCGTCGAAGACTCGATGTCGATGGTTCACGCCTCCTGCGGCGCGCTGAAACCGGCTTCCCGCTGGCTAAAATCGGAACCCGCGATTGTGGCGGGCATGGCTCGTGCCACGCTACCGCTTTCGCCGATCAACTGGGAAGCGTTAACCGGAGACTACGCGTTGATTCGTGACGCCATTGAAGCCGTGATCCCGGCATTCCACGATTACAACGCACGTATTGCCGAGCCGGGCGGATTTCGCATGGATACGCCTGCTTCGCGCCGTGAGTGGCGAACGCCGAATGGTAAAGCCAACTTTATCGTCAGTCATCAGCAAGCGGTGGAGCGGGAAAACCAACCTGCGGATGCGTTAGTTTTGGCGACGCTGCGCAGCCACGATCAGTACAACACCACTATCTATGGTATGAACGATCGCTATCGTGGCATTACCGGTCGGCGTGATGTGGTGTTTTTAAGCGCCGAAGAAGCGGCGGCTCGCGGTCTGAGCCAGGGAGATGTGGTCAACGTTCAGGCGCTGGACGACAACGGCCAGCCCTGTGCGGAACGTGTTATGCACGGTTTAACGGTGGTGATTTACAACATGGCGGCAGGCTCTGTTGGCGCTTATCTGCCTGAAGCGAATGTCCTGCTTTCGCTGGATGCGGTAGACACACAAAGTTTGACTCCGGCGTATAAAAGCGTACCGGTCACCCTGACAAAAGCGTAGTTCCTGCTGTGAATTTTTCGCCTCTGAGCGCCAGCCGCTGCGTTGAGGTGTATGATGATGTCGACCTCTGTCCGGTTAGTGTCGCAGAGCAGGCAATCAGAGCGAAAAATTCACGCCAACCTGCTCAGGCTGTATTGTTTTGAGGTAAGGTGCATGAGCAAAGGAACGACCAGTCAGGATGCCCCATTCGGGACATTATTGGGCTACGCCCCAGGTGGCGTAGCAATCTACTCTTCAGATTACAGCTCCCTCGACCCACGGGACTACGACGATGATGCGGCATTTCGCAGCTATATCGACGACGAATATATGGGCCACAAATGGCAGTGCGTAGAGTTTGCCCGCCGTTTTCTCTTCCTGAACTATGGCATGGTCTTCACCGATGTGGGCATGGCATGGGAGATCTTCTCCTTACGCTTCCTGCGCGAAGTGGTGAATGACAATATCCTGCCGTTACAGGCATTTCCGAATGGTTCACCCCGTGCGCCAGTTGCAGGTGCTCTGCTTATCTGGCAGAAAGGCGGCGAATTTAAAGACACCGGCCATGTGGCGGTAGTCACCCAATTGCTGGAAAACAAAATCCGTATTGCCGAACAGAACGTGATCCACACGCCGCTGCCTCCCGGACAGCAGTGGACCCGCGAACTGGAAATGGTGGTTGAAAACGGTTGTTACACCCTGCGTGATACCTTTGACGACACCACCATTCTTGGTTGGATGATCCAGACCGATGATACCCGTTACAGCCTGCCGCAGCCGGAGATCGCTAATGACTCACTAAAAATTGGCGGCGCGCGACTGGAAGATAACGGGCAGTTTGACGGCAAATGGCTGGATGAACAGGATCCGCTGCAAAAAGCCTACGTGCTGGCGAACGGCCACGTCATTAATCAGGATCCGCATCAGTACTTCACCATTACCGAGAGTGCGGAGCAGGAGCTGATTAAAGCCACCAACGAACTGCACCTGATGTATCTGCACGCGACCGACAAAGTGCTGAAAGACGACAACCTGCTCGCGCTTTTCGACATCCCGAAAATCCTCTGGCCGCGGCTGCGTCTTTCCTGGCAGCGTCGTCGGCATCATATGATCACGGGGCGTATGGATTTCTGTATGGATGAACGCGGACTGAAGGTGTATGAGTACAACGCCGATTCCGCATCCTGTCATACCGAAGCCGGTTTGATCCTCGAAAGATGGGCCGAGCGGGGCTTCACAGGGCAGGGACATAATCCGGCTGAAGGATTGATCAACGAACTGGCTGGCGCCTGGAAACATAGCCGCGCGCGTCCTTTTGTCCACATCATGCAGGATAAGGATATTGAGGAAAACTATCACGCGCAGTTTATGCAGCAGGCGCTGCGTCAGGCCGGGTTTGACAGCAAAATTCTGCGTGGCCTCGATGAGCTACGTTGGGATGACGCCGGTCAGTTGATTGACGGTGATGGTCGCCTGGTGAACTGCGTCTGGAAAACCTGGGCGTGGGAAACCGCGATAGAGCAGGTGCGAGAGGTCAGCGAAACGGAGTATGCCGCAGTGCCCATCCGTACCGGGCATACCAATCAGGAAGTGCGTTTGATAGACGTGCTACTACGCCCGGAAGTGCTGGTCTTCGAGCCTTTGTGGACGGTGATCCCTGGCAACAAAGCGATTCTGCCGATCCTGTGGCAATTGTTCCCGCACCACCGTTATCTGCTTGATACTGATTTCACTGTTAATGAAGAGCTGGCACAAACCGGTTATGCGGTGAAACCTATTGCAGGACGTTGTGGCAGCAACATCGATCTGGTGAGTCATCAGGAAGAGCTCCTGGATAAAACCAGCGGTAAGTTTGCTGAACAGAAGAACATTTATCAGCAGCTTTGGTGTCTGCCGAAGGTTGCTGGTAAATATATTCAGGTTTGTACCTTCACCGTAGGCGGTAACTACGGCGGTACCTGCCTGCGCGGTGACGAGTCGCTGGTAATTAAAAAAGAGAGCGATATCGAACCGCTGATTGTGGTGAAGGAATAATTGCGAACCCCTGTGGTGGTGATGTTGCTATCACGGGGTTATTTGATGGGAATAATTTTAGAAATACCCCAAATAAATATCCTCCGGCATAGCCGGAG
>NZ_SZXM01000008.1:0-99280 GCF_005281355.1 Citrobacter sp. wls615
AAGTGTTACCCATGTTTCCGGTTCATACCATTAGCTCCACCGGGCAGTGCAACGGCTTAGATCGTATCAGCAGGCGGGATGCCAAAATCAGGCATCCCGTTTTCGTCCCAGCGTACCAGTTTCAGACGCGTATGGCGGTTTGGATCGTACAACGGATCGCCTTCAATTTCGGTGTAATTTCTCGCGTGGTACACCAGTACATCTTCACCTTCCGGCGTTTGCGTAAAGCTGTTGTGTCCCGGTCCATACTGACGATTTTCATAGCTGGTGGTAAAGACCGGGCGCGGTGATTTATGCCAGTTCTGCGGGGTGAGCGGATCGTCGTTGAGGTCAATCCACAGCAACCCCATACAGTAATTCTCATCGGTGGCGCTGGCCGAATAGCTGATAAATAGCTTGTCGCCATGCACCACGACGGCCGGACCTTCGTTGACCCAGAAACCCCGGCATTCCCAGTCATACTCAGGATGGCTGAGCATGACCGGCTCGCCTTTAATCGTCCATGGGTTTTCCAGCTCTGCGAGATAAATATTGGAATTTCCGGCGATATCGGGTGATTTTTGTGCCCATAGATACCATTGTTTCCCCTGATGATTAAAGGTGGTGGCATCCAGGGCGAAGGTATCAAACTGCGTTTTAATCTGGCCTTTCTCTGTCCACTTGCCGGTCAACGGATCGGCGTCTGCGCACTCCAAAGCAAACATGCGGTGCTGGAACATTCCCAGCTTATCAAGCGCCTGAGTATGGGTAGCGGCAAAATAGATGTACCACTTGCCCGCCAGATGATGAAGTTCCGGCGCCCAGATGAGCTGGCTCATAGGACCACTTTCCGGCTTACGCCAGACGACAACGGGAGTGGCGGAGCGCAATCCCTCCAGAGAGTCGGCCCGACGGATCTCCAGCCGGTCATATTCTGGCACTGACGCAATGAAATAGTAGTGGCTACCGTCGCGTAAGATAAACGGATCGGCGCGTTGTTCGATAAAGGGATTTGGCCACTGATTCATTAGGCTTTCCTTACGGGTTCAGTCGTTTTTATATCGTGGTATTCATTCAGTTCACGGTAGTTGGTACGGCGTTTTTCCAGATCGGTCTGGATTTGCTGCATAAACTCGCGGTCAACTTTTAGCAGGCGAACCACGCCTGCGGTAATCAGGTACCCTACGCCGGGTATGATGGTAAACAGCAGCATAATACCGTTGATGGCAGAGTCGCTTTGCGCTTTCGCCCCTGCGTCGTAGCCGTACCAGGAGAGCAGGAAGCCAACCATCGCCCCGGCAATCGCCAGGCCCAGCTTGAGGAAGAACAGGTTACCGGAGAAACTGATCCCGGTGATGCGCTTACCGGTTTTCCACTCACCGTAGTCATCGACATCCGCCATCAACGACCAGTGCAGCGGGGAAGGGATCTGATGCAGGATGTTGAGCAGGAAGTAGAGCACCATGATCATCATGGTGGCTTTCGGGTCGAAGAAATAAAATGCAGCGGAGAAAATCGCCAGGATGATGTTGGTCCAGAAGAACACCTTCAGTTTGCACCAGCGATCGGTTAATACCTTCGCCAGCATGCTGCCGATCATCATGCCGACGACGCCGAGGCTGATAAACAACGTGGCGAACTGCGTGCTTTGTTGCATAACCCACGTAACGTAGTACATGGTGGCGGCCATGCGAATAAAGCCCGGGCAGACGTTGCACAGGGTTAACAGCAGGATTTTTACCCACTGATCGTTCTTCCACACATCTTTCAGGTCGGCTTTTAAATCGTCGTTAGTCTGCACGGCGGGGCGAACGCGTTCACGGACTGATGCAAAGCAAAACAAGAACATGCACATGCCGATGAAGGCGAGCACCGCCATCGCCATCTGATACCCTTTAGCTTTGTCTTCCCCGCCAAACCAGTCAGCCATCGGCAGCAGGGTGAGGGAGAGTAGCAGGGTTGCAATCCCTACCAATACAAAGCGATATGACTGACAGGCGACGCGTTCATTGGGATCGTTGGTGATAACGCTGCCGAGCGAACAGTAGGGAATGTTGATCGCCGTATAGGTAATAGAGAGCAGGAAGTAGGTGACGAAGGCATAGATAACTTTGCTGTTATACGTCCACTCAGGGGTGGTAAACATAAGCACGCTGAATAATGCGTAAGGGAAAGCCATCCACAAAAGCCATGGACGAAATCGACCATATTTACTGCGTGTGCGGTCGGCCATCGCGCCCATTATAGGGTCGGTAACGGCATCTATAACGCGTACTGAGAGCAGTAATACGCCGACCAGGGCAGGCGCCAGACCAAAAATATCTGTGTAAAAATAGTTAACAAACAACATGATGGCGCCAAAGATGATGTTGCATCCGGCGTCGCCCATTCCATAGCCGATCTTTTCTTTCACCGTGAGCTTACTGGTTTCCATCAACTGCACTCCATTAATGAGATATGGAGAGAATTATTGTCTGGTACCGGTGTTTTTACGTTGCAGGATAACGCCGCTGATATGGACGAAACAGTCGTGAATGGGAAAGTGTGAGGCAGGTAACAACCCCCACCCGGTCCAGGTGGGGGAGGGAAGTTTAATGCGCTTTAACCGCGCGGGCCGTTTTCTGCTTGCACAGATAGCCGATGCCAAGAATACCAATCCATACCGGGATTAAGTACACCGAGATCGCCATGCCCGGCGTCATCAGCATAATCACCAGCACTGCGGCCATGAACAGCAGGCACACCCAGTTACCAAGCGGGTAGAGCAGAGCCGGGAAGCGGGTGGTTACGCCCTGCTGCTGTTTGGCTTTGCGGAACTTCATGTGCGCCAGGCTGATCATCGCCCAGTTGATCACCAGGGCGGAAACCACCAATGCCATCAGCAGGCCAAAGGCGGATTCCGGCGCCAGATAGTTGATCAACACACATAGAGCCGTTACCAGCGCGGAGACCAGAATGGTGTTCACCGGTACGCCGCGCTTGTCGACGTTCATCAGCGCTTTCGGCGCGTTGCCCTGCTGCGCCAGACCGAACAGCATGCGGCTATTGCAGTATACACAGCTGTTATAGACAGAAAGGGCGGCGGTCAACACCACGATGTTCAGCGCATTGGCAACAAAGGTGTCGCCCAGCTCGTGGAAAATAAGGACAAACGGGCTGGTATCAGCCGTGACGCGTGTCCACGGCATCAGGGAAAGCAGAACCGCCAGCGAACCGACATAGAAAATCAGGATACGGTAGATAACCTGGTTAGTCGCTTTCGGAATGCTTTGCTCCGGGTTATCGGCTTCTGCTGCGGTGATGCCGACCAGTTCCAGCCCACCAAAGGAGAACATGATAATCGCCATCATCATCACCAGACCGGTGAAGCCGTGTGGCAGGAAGCCCCCCTGGCTCCACAAGTTGCTGACGCTGGCCTGTGGGCCGCCGTTACCGCTAAACAGCAACCAGCCGCCGAACAGGATCATCGCAACTACGGCAATGACTTTAATAATGGCAAACCAGAACTCCATCTCGCCAAACACCTTCACGTTGGTCAGGTTGATGGCGTTGATCAGCACGAAGAAGGCAGCCGCAGAAACCCAGGTTGGGATCTCCGGATACCAGAACTGAATGTATTTACCTACGGCAGTCAGCTCTGCCATGGCAACCAAAACGTACAGTACCCAATAGTTCCAGCCGGAAGAGAAACCCGCGAAACCGCCCCAGTATTTATAGGCAAAGTGGCTAAAGGAGCCTGCAACCGGCTCTTCAACCACCATTTCACCTAACTGACGCATGATCAAAAAGGCGATAAAGCCGGCAATAGCGTAACCGAGAATAATCCCCGGTCCTGCAGACTGGATAACGGATGCGCTACCAAGGAATAACCCGGTACCAATCGCGCCACCCAGCGCGATTAGCTGTATATGGCGGTTTTTAAGGCCGCGCTTGAGCTGATCGCCATGCGGTTGACTTTCCATCATTAAACCTCGTGTGTGGTTTTACTCTTCATATTTCGAGTACTTATTTTTTGAACTACGCAGCAATGCGTGTGTAAGTTTGCAATTCCGTTTGTTGTATTAATTTGTTTACAGATGCCAATAAGGAAATGTTGCCTTAATACTTTTGTCTTGATCAGAATAATGTTATGCGAGCGCGAATGCACCTGCTTTATGCGAGGGTGTTGACGAGTTGAATAAAAAGAAACCATTTGTAAATGCGAGTTTATCTACCTCAAAATTTCCATTTTGAATATTTATTCATAAATTTCGCTTTACGAGTCGATAATTAGGTAGGTGAATCGGTTCAGATAATATATTTTTTCGTTTCAATTCGGTTAAAACTACCCCATGGTGGGTAAATTTAACATTTGTGCATAGTTACATGTTTGAAACGTTATTTCTGTAATGTTGTTAAAATATGCCCCCTTTACTGATTTCAATCAAAACCTGTATGGACAGAAGGTGAATACTTTGTTACTTTAGCGTCAAGAACATGAAATTGGTAAGACCAATTGACTCCGGGCAAATGGCTTAAGACAGGAAATCATGGCCTACAGCAAAATCCGCCAACCAAAACTCTCCGATGTGATTGAGCAGCAGCTGGAGTTTTTAATTCTTGAGGGGACACTTCGCCCCGGAGAAAAACTCCCACCGGAACGCGAGCTGGCAAAACAGTTTGACGTCTCCCGCCCCTCCTTGCGCGAGGCGATCCAACGCCTTGAAGCGAAGGGGTTACTGCTTCGTCGTCAGGGCGGTGGCACTTTTGTTCAGAGCAGCCTGTGGCAGAGCTTTAGCGACCCACTGGTAGAGCTGCTCTCTGACCATCCTGAATCCCAGTTTGACCTGCTTGAGACGCGCCATGCGTTGGAAGGTATTGCAGCCTATTACGCTGCATTACGCAGCACGGATGAAGACAAAACGCGTATCCGTGAACTCCACCATGCGATCGAGCTTGCGCAACAGTCCGGCGATCTGGACGGCGAATCCGATGCGGTACTCCAGTATCAAATTGCTGTCACCGAAGCCGCACACAATGTGGTACTGCTCCATCTGCTAAGGTGTATGGAGCCGATGCTGGCCCAGAATGTTCGTCAAAACTTCGAATTGCTGTACGCGCGTCGCGAGATGCTGCCGCTGGTAAGCAGTCATCGTACCCGTATCTTTGAAGCAATCATCGCCGGGAAGCCTGAAGAGGCGCGTGAAGCGTCTCACCGTCACCTGGCGTTTATCGAAGAGATTTTACTGGACAGAAGCCGTGAGGAAAGCCGTCGTGAACGCGCCTTACGCCGTCTGGAGCAACGAAAGAATTAGTGATTTTTCTGGCAGAACGTTAACCAGAAGATGTTGTAAATCAAGCGCTAATAAAATGCGCGGCAACTAAACGCAGAACCTGTCTTATTGTGCTCTTGAGCGAGAACACAATGGGACAGGTTCCAGATAACTCAACGTATTAGATAGATAAGGAATACCCCCATGTCAGAACGTTTCCCAAATGACGTGGATCCGATCGAAACTCGCGACTGGCTACAGGCGATCGAATCGGTCATCCGTGAAGAAGGTGTTGAGCGTGCTCAGTATCTGATCGACCAACTGCTTTCAGAAGCGCGCAAAGGCGGCGTGAAAGTAGCGGCAGGTGCAGGGGCCAGCAATTATGTAAACACTATTGCCGTTGAAGATGAACCGGAATATCCGGGTAATCTGGATCTGGAACGTCGTATCCGTTCTGCTATCCGCTGGAACGCCATCATGACCGTACTGCGCGCGTCTAAAAAGGACCTTGAGCTGGGTGGCCACATGGCATCCTTCCAGTCCTCCGCAACGGTATATGATGTTTGCTTCAACCACTTCTTCCGTGCACGCAACGAGCAGGATGGCGGCGACCTGGTATACTTCCAGGGGCACATCTCTCCGGGTATCTACGCACGCGCATTCCTGGAAGGTCGTCTGACCGAAGAGCAGATGAACAACTTCCGGCAGGAAGTTCACGGCAAAGGCCTGTCTTCCTACCCGCACCCGAAACTGATGCCAGAATTCTGGCAGTTCCCGACCGTCTCTATGGGTCTGGGCCCAATCGGTGCTATCTACCAGGCTAAATTCCTGAAATATCTGGAACACCGTGGCCTGAAAGATACCTCTAAACAAACCGTTTACGCCTTCCTCGGCGACGGCGAGATGGATGAGCCAGAATCTAAAGGTGCGATCACTATCGCGACCCGTGAAAAACTGGACAACCTGGTCTTTGTTATCAACTGTAACCTGCAGCGTCTTGACGGCCCGGTCACCGGTAACGGCAAGATTGTTAACGAACTGGAAGGCATCTTTGCAGGTGCTGGCTGGAACGTTATCAAAGTCATGTGGGGCGGTCGTTGGGATGAGCTGCTGCGTAAAGACACCAGCGGTAAACTGATCCAGCTGATGAACGAAACCGTTGACGGCGACTACCAGACCTTCAAATCCAAAGATGGCGCATACGTACGTGAGCACTTCTTCGGTAAATACCCGGAAACCGCAGCGCTGGTTGCTGACTGGACTGACGAGCAGATTTGGGCCCTGAACCGTGGTGGTCACGATCCGAAGAAAGTCTACGCTGCACTGAAAAAAGCGCAGGAAACCAAAGGCAAAGCAACTGTAATCCTCGCCCATACCATTAAAGGTTACGGCATGGGTGACACTGCTGAAGGTAAAAACATCGCTCACCAGGTTAAGAAAATGAACATGGACGGCGTGCGTTATATCCGCGACCGTTTCAACGTTCCAGTGACCGATGAGCAGGTTGAAAACCTGTCTTACATCACCTTCCCGGAAGGTTCTGAAGAGCACACCTATCTGCACGCTCAGCGTCAGAAACTGCACGGCTACCTGCCTGCTCGTCAGCCGAACTTCAGCGAGAAGCTTGAACTGCCGGCTCTGGAAGACTTCGGTGCGCTGCTGGAAGAGCAGAACAAAGAAATCTCCACCACTATCGCGTTCGTTCGTGCCCTGAACGTGATGCTGAAGAACAAGTCGATCAAAGATCGTCTAGTTCCGATCATCGCTGACGAAGCGCGTACTTTCGGTATGGAAGGTCTGTTCCGTCAGATCGGTATCTACAGCCCGAACGGTCAGCAGTACACCCCGCAGGACCGTGAGCAGGTTGCTTACTATAAAGAAGACGAGAAAGGTCAGATCCTGCAGGAAGGTATCAACGAACTGGGTGCCGGCGCATCCTGGTTGGCTGCTGCGACCTCATACAGCACCAACGATCTGCCGATGATCCCGTTCTACATCTACTACTCCATGTTCGGGTTCCAGCGTATCGGCGACCTGTGCTGGCAGGCTGGTGACCAGCAGGCGCGCGGCTTCCTGATTGGTGGTACTTCCGGTCGTACTACGCTGAACGGCGAAGGTCTGCAGCACGAAGATGGTCACAGCCATATTCAGTCTCTGACTATCCCGAACTGTATCTCTTACGATCCGTCTTACGCATACGAAGTTGCGGTCATCATGCACGATGGTCTGGAGCGTATGTACGGTGAGAAACAAGAGAACGTTTACTACTACATCACCACCCTGAACGAAAACTACCACATGCCGGCAATGCCAGCAGGCGCCGAGGAAGGTATCCGTAAAGGTATCTACAAACTCGAAACCCTCGAAGGTAGCAAAGGTAAAGTTCAGCTGCTGGGCTCCGGTTCTATCCTGCGTCACGTCCGTGAAGCTGCCCAGATCCTGGCGAACGACTACGGTGTTGGTTCTGACGTGTACAGCGTAACCTCCTTCACTGAACTGGCGCGTGATGGTCAGGATTGTGAGCGCTGGAACATGCTGCACCCGATGGAAACGCCGCGCGTTCCGTACATCGCTCAGGTGATGAACGACGCACCGGCAGTAGCATCTACTGACTATATGAAACTGTTTGCCGAACAGGTTCGTACTTATGTACCGGCTGATGATTACCGCGTACTGGGTACTGACGGCTTCGGTCGCTCTGACAGCCGTGAAAACCTGCGTCACCACTTCGAAGTTGATGCTTCCTACGTGGTTGTAGCGGCCCTGGGCGAACTGGCTAAACGTGGCGAAATCGATAAGAAAGTGGTTGCTGACGCAATCACCAAATTCAACATCGATGCAGATAAAGTTAACCCGCGTCTGGCGTAAGAGGTAAAAGAATAATGGCTATCGAAATCAATGTACCGGACATCGGGGCTGATGAAGTTGAAATCACCGAGATCTTGGTCAAAGTGGGCGACAAAGTTGAAGCTGAACAGTCGCTGATCACCGTAGAGGGCGACAAAGCCTCTATGGAAGTTCCGTCTCCTCAGGCAGGTATCGTTAAAGAGATCAAAGTCTCTGTTGGCGACAAAACTGAGACCGGCAAACTGATCATGATTTTCGATTCCGCCGACGGTGCAGCAGCAGCTGCACCTGCTCCGGCAGAAGAGAAGAAAGAAGCGGCTCCGGCAGCAGCACCTGCTGCGGCAGCGGCGAAAGAAGTACACGTACCGGACATCGGCGGCGACGAAGTTGAAGTGACCGAAGTGATGGTCAAAGTCGGCGACACCGTTGCGGCTGAGCAGTCGCTGATCACCGTTGAAGGTGACAAAGCCTCTATGGAAGTTCCGGCACCGTTCGCGGGCACCGTGAAAGAGATCAAAATCAGCACCGGCGACAAAGTGTCTACCGGCTCCCTGATTATGGTCTTCGAAGTGGCGGGCGAAGCGGGCGCGGCTGCACCGGCGAAAGCCGAAGCGGCGCCAGCAGCAGCGGCTCCGGTAGCATCTGGCTCGAAAGAAGTTAACGTACCGGACATCGGTGGTGACGAAGTTGAAGTCACTGAAGTGATGGTTAAAGTGGGCGATAAAATTGCCGCTGAACAATCACTGATCACCGTAGAAGGCGACAAAGCTTCTATGGAAGTTCCGGCTCCGTTCGCGGGTACCGTGAAAGAAATCAAAATCAGCACCGGCGACAAAGTGAAAACCGGTTCTCTGATTATGGTCTTCGAAGTTGAAGGCGCAGCGCCTGCGGCCGCTCCGGCTAAACAAGAAGCGGCGGCTCCGGCTCCGGCGGCGAAAGCTGAGAAGCCAGCAGCTCCAGCTGCAAAAGCGGAAGGTAAATCTGACTTCGCTGAAAACGACGCTTACGTCCACGCGACTCCGCTGATTCGTCGCCTGGCGCGCGAGTTTGGTGTGAACCTGGCGAAAGTGAAAGGTACCGGTCGTAAAGGTCGTATCCTGCGTGAAGACGTTCAGGCTTACGTGAAAGACGCGGTTAAACGCGCCGAGTCTGCACCGGCAGCATCTGCTGGCGGCGGTATCCCGGGCATGCTGCCCTGGCCGAAAGTGGACTTCAGCAAGTTTGGTGAAATCGAAGAAGTGGAACTGGGCCGTATCCAGAAAATTTCTGGGGCGAACCTGAGCCGTAACTGGGTGATGATCCCGCACGTTACGCACTTTGATAAGACCGATATCACCGATCTGGAAGCGTTCCGTAAACAACAGAACGCCGAAGCTGAAAAACGTAAACTGGACGTGAAATTCACCCCAGTAGTCTTCATCATGAAAGCCGTTGCCGCCGCTCTGGAACAGATGCCGCGCTTCAACAGCTCTCTGTCCGAAGACGGTCAGCGTCTGACCCTGAAGAAATACATCAACATCGGCGTTGCGGTAGATACCCCGAATGGTCTGGTTGTTCCGGTCTTTAAAGACGTGAATAAGAAGAGCATTACCGAGCTGTCTCGCGAACTGACCACCATCTCCAAGAAAGCGCGTGATGGTAAGCTTACTGCTGGCGAAATGCAGGGCGGTTGCTTCACTATCTCCAGCATCGGTGGCCTGGGTACTACCCACTTCGCGCCGATTGTTAACGCGCCGGAAGTGGCGATCCTCGGTGTCTCCAAGTCCTCTATGGAGCCAGTGTGGAACGGTAAAGAGTTTATGCCGCGTCTGATGATGCCGATTTCGCTCTCCTTCGACCACCGCGTAATCGACGGTGCGGATGGTGCGCGCTTTATCACCATCATCAACAACATGCTGTCTGACATTCGCCGCCTGGTGATGTAAGCGAAAAAGCCGGCCCGACGGCCGGCTTTTTTCTGGTAATCTCATGAAGTCAGTGAGGTTATTGTGCGAAAGACAAATCGGTTGCCGTTTGTTGTTTCAAAATTGTTAACAATTTTGTAAAATACGGGCGGATAGAACGACCCGGTGGACGACGGGTATAAATTAAGAGGTCATGATGAGCACTGAAATCAAAACTCAGGTCGTGGTACTTGGGGCAGGCCCTGCAGGTTACTCTGCTGCCTTCCGTTGCGCAGATTTAGGTCTGGAGACCGTCATCGTAGAACGTTACAGCACCCTCGGTGGTGTTTGTCTGAACGTCGGCTGTATCCCTTCTAAAGCGCTGCTGCACGTAGCAAAAGTTATCGAAGAAGCCAAAGCGCTGGCTGAACACGGTATCGTTTTTGGCGAGCCGAAAACCGATATCGACAAGATTCGTACCTGGAAAGAAAAAGTTATCACTCAACTGACCGGCGGTCTGGCTGGTATGGCTAAAGGCCGTAAAGTGAAAGTGGTTAATGGTCTGGGTAAATTTACCGGGGCGAACACCCTGGAAGTTGAAGGCGAAAACGGCAAAACCGTGATCAACTTCGACAACGCGATCATCGCGGCGGGTTCCCGTCCGATCGAACTGCCGTTTATTCCGCATGAAGATCCGCGTGTGTGGGATTCCACTGACGCGCTGGAACTGAAAACTGTTCCTAAGCGCCTGCTGGTTATGGGCGGCGGTATCATCGGTCTGGAAATGGGTACCGTGTACCATGCGCTGGGTTCAGAGATCGACGTGGTTGAAATGTTCGATCAGGTTATCCCAGCTGCCGATAAAGACGTGGTTAAAGTCTTCACCAAGCGCATCAGCAAGAAATTCAACCTGATGCTGGAAACCAAAGTGACCGCCGTTGAAGCGAAAGAAGACGGTATCTACGTTTCCATGGAAGGCAAAAAAGCGCCTGCTGAAGCACAGCGTTACGATGCCGTGCTGGTGGCTATCGGTCGTGTACCGAACGGCAAAAACCTCGATGCGGGCAAAGCTGGCGTGGAAGTTGACGACCGTGGCTTCATCCGCGTTGACAAACAGCTGCGCACTAACGTGCCGCACATCTTTGCTATCGGCGATATCGTCGGTCAGCCGATGCTGGCGCATAAAGGTGTTCACGAAGGTCACGTTGCCGCTGAAGTTATCGCCGGTAAGAAACACTACTTCGATCCGAAAGTTATCCCATCCATCGCGTACACTGAACCAGAAGTTGCGTGGGTTGGCCTGACTGAGAAAGAAGCGAAAGAAAAAGGCATCAGCTACGAAACCGCCACTTTCCCGTGGGCTGCTTCTGGCCGTGCTATCGCTTCTGACTGCGCAGACGGTATGACCAAACTGATTTTCGACAAAGAATCTCACCGTGTGATCGGTGGGGCGATTGTCGGTACCAACGGCGGCGAGCTGCTGGGTGAAATCGGTCTGGCGATCGAAATGGGCTGTGACGCTGAAGACATCGCGCTGACCATCCACGCTCACCCGACTCTGCACGAGTCCGTTGGCCTGGCAGCTGAAGTGTTCGAAGGTAGCATCACCGACCTGCCGAACCCGAAAGCGAAGAAAAAGTAATTTTTCCAAAATGATAAAAAGCGGCTGAATGGCCGCTTTTTTTATGTGTTTGTTACAAAGTAGTGTCAAAATCTGGAGAGAATTAAAGTAAATCGCCGAATTGCCAGAAAATGTTTTTTCCTGTACTGCACGATACGCCCGAACCGCATGAAATCGCCATTCCAAATCAACATCCTGTTTCACAAGAAATAAATCACCTTATCTTGTCATTAGATGAAATTAATAACCCTCTAAACTAATAGCGTGATAACAAATTGAGAGGGGAAATGATGAAACGTTTTTTAAAGGCAGCAGTAATGACTACCGTGTTTATTTCCGGCATGGCGCTGGCGCAGGACGCCGTCATCCCATGGGCTACCAACAGCGGCGGTACCGAAAGCACGCATATTGCGGCAATGGGACAAAATTTGAATGCGCAGCATCAGCAGATTAGCCAGACACAGGAAGGTGTGTGGGCCACAAACTCTGGCAGCATTCGAGCTGACGAAGTAGCACTTACCAGCACGAAGCCGACGTTTAAAGGTTATCCTGAATTAATGCCGCATCAGAATTGACTCTCCCGCTCACGTCAGACAAATCCACGCTGACGTGAGCGTCACCAATCCCAAACTACCAGTTCTGGTAGTCATCTTATTGATATTTCCTCTAAAAAAAATTGCGCAACTGCCGATACTTTTTTCGCCATTGTGTGGCTACTGGCCGCGCGGTTAAGAGGCTCTGGACTCTCTATTACACGAAAAAAGGAAAAAACATGTCTTTAAAAAAAATCGCGGTTGTTGGCATGGTTGTCGCGACAATTACGCTGACCGGGTGTGGCGCCATGACCACCGCCGTTAAAAAACGTAATCTTGAAGTGAAAACGCAGATGAGCGAAACCATCTGGCTGGAGCCTTCCAGCGAGAAGACCGTCTACATTCAGGTGAAAAACACTTCCGATAAAGACATGAGCAACCTGCAAACCCTGCTGGCAAATGACCTGTCCGCGAAGGGCTATAAAGTGACCAGTTCACCGGACAGCGCGTACTACTGGGTGCAGGCGAACGTACTGAAAGCGGACAAAATGGATCTGCGCGAAGCTCAGGGCTTCCTGAAGACCGGTTATGAAGGGGCGGCGATGGGGGCTGCTTTAGGCGCGGGGATTACCGCTTATAACAGCAACTCCTCCGGTGCGGCGCTGGGCGTTGGCCTGGCAGCGGGACTGATCGGTATGGCTGCTGATGCGATGGTGGAAGACGTAAACTACACCATGGTCACTGACCTGCAAATCTCCGAGCGCAGCAAAGCGAAAGTGACAACAGATAACGTTGCCGCGCTGCGTCAGGGGACGTCCGGCATTAAGCTGCAAACCAGCACCGCGCAAGGCGATCGCGCCAAATATCAGACCCGCGTAGTATCTAACGCCAATAAAGTGAACCTGAAGTTCGAAGAAGCGAAGCCGGTTCTGGAAGCTCAACTGGCGAAATCTGTTGCTAACATCCTGTAATTTGTTGCGAGTTGCCGGGTGGCGGCTTTGCCTTACCCGGCTTACTGACTGCGTATGGACCTCACGTTACGGGGTGACGGCTTGCCAAGTTTTATCCGGGCTGTACTCGCTTAACGCCTGCGCTTTTTGCTGTGATGCTTCGCCAAGATTGGCCTGATATACGGTGTCATCGCCGCTAATCATAAAGCTCATTATCCCTGTTTGGCCGTAGTCGACGGGCCACGCAACCATCGCGAATCCGCTGGCTTTGTCGGGAATAATACGGAAGCGATAACCGTGATAGCCAGCCCCTGGCTCCTGTGGGCTGAAAGCTGGCCCCAGAGGGCTTGGCGTTTCGCCCGGAGAGACGGGCCAATAAAGACCATCTTTTTTGCCTTCGCTGCTGACAATCTTTTGCGCATATGACTGATTGAGCGCGTAATAGCTTTGTTGAGCATCAACGTAAGCGTGCAGCGCCTCGATGGCGGAAAGCTCATTGCGACCGATAGTACGCGTGAGGATCTCTTCCTGAGCTTCAGCCATATCAAATTGCCAGCCTTTACTCGTTTTCACCATTGGAATGGGTAACTGCCAGTTCTCTTGCCCTACGTTCAGATGCGCCATGTTGTCCTGCTGAATAATATGATGGCTAATTTTCCAGTCGCGGTTAAAGCGCGCGATAGCCTCTGGGTCAGCGCCCTCCGGCGGCAAAAAATGCCGCCAGTTGTCGCCTAACAACGCCGTGAGCTGCGCTTCATTTTGCTGCGCCACTGCAGTGGCGAATGCACTCGCCGCATCCTCGGGCGACGTGAACGCCTGCTGCGCATAGCTCATGAATGGCAATGACAGCAACAGGGCGCTTAACATGATTTTTTTCATCATCGGCTCCGATTAACGACGGCGAAACTCGTGGTGCTCAGAAAAATTTTCACGTGCGGCAGCACGTTGTCCGGTATTGATATTGCCGATGCGGCGGCTTTCCTGCCCGCGCAACTGCTGCGACTGCCATGACGGTGAGCGGCTGTCATTCCCACTAAAGGCGTTGGCATGCATCTCCTGGCGGAAGGACTGACGCTGCTGCGGCGTAGAGGATTCAATACGCTGGCGGGCGGTGTCTCTCTGCTGCTGCGAAACAGGGTGTTGCTGGGCTTTAGCCTTCAGCTCGGAGCGATGCTGCTGCGTGGTAGATTTATTCAGCATCTGCTGTGCCGCCTCGCGACGACTGCTGTTTTGTGTTCCGTCATAGCCACGGTAATTATTACGCTGGGCAATTTGATTTAACTGCTGCGATGCCGCTTTGCGCTGGCTATCGCGGGATGTCTCGCCTGACAGGTTGGCGGGTGATGTATGGGTTCGCTGCTGGAACTGTGTCATCGCCGCCTGACGCTGGCTGTCACGTGTGGCGGAAGTGGTGGGGGTGTGCTGGGTTGAACTTAAGCCGCCGCTGACATTTGTTTGATGAAAGCGCTGGGCGACAGCGTTGTTCTGGTACGGCACGCCGTCACGATATGCCGGGTTATGCTGCCAGCCCATGGTCTGCCCTTTGATATTTTGCCCGGAGATATGGTTGAAGTTATTCACATTAATGTTGATGTTATCACCGTTGTGCTGGTAACCATTTCCACCATGCGGGCCGCCATTATCATGGTCGTGGTGATCGTCGTCATGATGATGGTCGTCGTCATCCCAGTCAATGTTGCTGAACAGAGCATAGGTGGTCGCAACGCCCAGGCTATAACCGAATCCTCTGACAAAACTGTCGGCAAACTGCTCTCCCGGAGGGGGCGGCAGATAGACAGGCGGGTACGCAGTATTAGGCCAGCTGCCGTAGACCACGCTCGGGTTGTAGTTGGGCACATAGACAACCTGCGGATCGGTTGGCTCAATTTTGATAACCGTTGTCGCAGGTGCGCTGCTTGCCGTATGGGATGTTGAGGTTGAGGATGATTGCGCCGGTACGACAACCGTCGTTTTTTGCGTGTTGGTCACGGTTTGCTGTGGCGAGGATTTTAGCGAACCGGTTTGTTGAGCCAACAGACGCAGGCGCTGTACCGCGTCCATCACGTCCTGCGGTTGAGCCAGAAACGCGTTCCCCAGATTTTGCACCCAGTCAGGGTTTTCGCCCATCAGAGCCATCAGTTGTGGGAATGCCACCAGCGATTTTACGCTTGGATCCCAGGACTGACCGGACACGGCCTGAATGGCGGCATCACCTTGCAGGGTTGGGTTATCACGCGACCATTGCACAGCCTGAACAACGTTTGATGGGTATGTGGAGGCCATCAATACCTGGGACAGTAGCGGATCGGGGTAGAGGGCGATAGGCGCAACCCACTGATCAAGTTGAGCCGTGGTATACGTGGCTGGCGCAGCGGGCGCGACAGGTGTCGCGGCAACAGGCGCCTGAGGCGCAACCGCTGCCGGGGCTGGTTGTTCGGGGGCTTCCGGTGTGCGGCTTTTTACATACAGCACGCCCGCACCGACAAACAACCCTGCACTGCACGCAAGAGCAATGATATGGGGCTTAAAGGGCAACGTCATTTTATCTCTCCCGGTTCAGGAAGAACCGTCATGGTCATCATGCCTGCCGCCAACGGGTGCAGTTTCAAGCGAGTATAAAGAGACGATAGTTTAATTTTTGACGAATCTTGGGATCGCCAGCGCAAGTTTTTTAAAGCGATGCGAAATAATGTGTCCAAATATTGCGGGCTGAAATAGCTGTGCCTGATATAGCAAGGGTGTTAGACCATTCTTAACGATTCAGCCAATTTTTTATGTTGCTTTTTTGTAAACAGATTAACACTTAAAGAAAATCCTGTTATTGTGCCTTATGCGGTACCGGGCATTTACCCTACTAACTACTGTCTCACAGGAGCGTGAAGAGAATCGCCCATCAACAAAAGCGCCGCATTATGACAATGAGAGCGAGGAGATATCGTCGTGCTAGAAGAATACCGTAAGCACGTAGCTGAGCGTGCTGCCCAGGGGATTGTGCCAAAACCTTTAGACGCAACCCAAATGGCCGCACTTGTCGAGCTGCTGAAGACCCCGCCTGTGGGCGAAGAAGAATTCCTGTTAGACCTGTTGATCAACCGCGTTCCTCCTGGCGTAGATGAAGCCGCATATGTTAAAGCCGGTTTTCTCGCTGCTGTCGCGAAAGGCGACACCACCTCCCCACTGGTCACGCCAGAAAAAGCCATTGAATTGCTGGGCACCATGCAGGGTGGTTACAACATTCATCCGCTGATCGATGCGCTGGACGACGCAAAACTGGCGCCGATTGCCGCCAAAGCGCTCTCTTCAACGCTGCTGATGTTCGATAACTTCTACGATGTAGAAGAAAAAGCCAAAGCGGGCAACGAATATGCGAAGCAGGTAATGCAGTCCTGGGCTGATGCCGAATGGTTCCTCAACCGTCCAGCGCTTGCTGAAAAAATTACCGTTACCGTCTTTAAAGTGACGGGTGAAACCAACACCGATGACCTCTCTCCGGCCCCGGATGCCTGGTCCCGCCCGGATATTCCTTTGCACGCGCTGGCGATGCTGAAAAACGCCCGTGAAGGCATTGACCCGGATCAGCCGGGCGTCGTTGGCCCGATCAAACAAATCGAAGCATTACAGAAAAAAGGCTACCCGCTGGCCTACGTGGGCGACGTGGTGGGCACCGGTTCCTCCCGTAAATCCGCGACCAACTCCGTGCTGTGGTTTATGGGCGATGACATCCCGAACGTGCCGAACAAGCGCGGCGGCGGTCTGTGCCTCGGCGGCAAAATTGCGCCTATCTTCTTCAACACCATGGAGGATGCGGGCGCGCTGCCGATTGAAGTCGACGTGTCGAACATGAACATGGGCGACGTGATTGACGTTTACCCTTACAGCGGTGAAGTGCGCAACCACGAAACCGGTGAACTGCTGGCAACCTTCGAACTGAAAACCGACGTGCTGATCGACGAAGTGCGCGCCGGTGGCCGTATTCCGCTGATTATCGGCCGTGGCCTGACCACCAAAGCGCGCGAAGCGCTGGGTCTGCCGCACTCAGACGTTTTCCGTCAGGCGAAAGACGTGGCAGAAAGCAGCCGTGGCTTCTCTCTGGCACAGAAAATGGTTGGCCGTGCCTGCGGCGTGAAAGGCATCCGACCGGGCGCGTACTGCGAACCGAAGATGACCTCCGTAGGTTCCCAGGACACCACCGGCCCGATGACCCGTGACGAACTGAAAGACCTGGCGTGTCTGGGCTTCTCGTCTGACCTGGTGATGCAGTCCTTCTGTCACACTGCGGCGTATCCGAAGCCGGTTGACGTGAACACGCACCATACGCTGCCAGACTTCATTATGAACCGTGGCGGTGTCTCTCTGCGTCCGGGCGACGGCGTTATCCACTCCTGGCTGAACCGCATGCTGCTGCCGGATACCGTGGGTACCGGCGGTGACTCCCATACCCGTTTCCCGATTGGTATCTCTTTCCCGGCGGGCTCTGGTCTGGTGGCGTTTGCTGCCGCGACCGGCGTGATGCCGCTGGATATGCCGGAATCTGTGCTGGTGCGCTTCAAAGGCAAAATGCAGCCAGGCATCACCCTGCGCGATCTGGTACACGCCATCCCGCTGTACGCTATCAAACAGGGCCTGCTGACCGTTGAGAAGAAAGGGAAGAAAAACATCTTCTCTGGCCGCATCCTGGAAATCGAAGGTCTGCCGGATCTGAAAGTGGAGCAGGCGTTTGAGCTGACCGATGCCTCCGCCGAGCGTTCTGCTGCCGGTTGTACCATCAAGCTGAACAAAGAGCCGATCGTTGAATACCTGACCTCCAACATCGTCCTGCTGAAGTGGATGATCGCCGAAGGCTACGGCGACCGTCGTACGCTGGAACGTCGTATCCAGGGCATGGAAAAATGGCTGGCGGATCCGCAGCTGCTGGAAGCCGATGCCGACGCGGAATACGCGGCGGTGATCGACATCGATCTGGCGGATATCAAAGAGCCAATCCTGTGTGCGCCGAACGATCCGGACGACGCGCGTTTGCTGTCCGACGTGCAGGGCGAGAAGATCGACGAAGTGTTCATCGGTTCCTGCATGACCAACATCGGCCACTTCCGCGCCGCTGGTAAGCTGCTGGATGCGCACAAAGGCCAACTGCCGACGCGCCTGTGGGTGGCTCCGCCGACCCGTATGGACGCGGCGCAGCTGACCGAAGAAGGCTACTACAGCGTGTTTGGTAAGAGCGGCGCGCGTATTGAGATCCCTGGCTGTTCCCTGTGTATGGGTAACCAGGCGCGTGTGGCTGACGGCGCAACGGTGGTATCGACCTCTACCCGTAACTTCCCGAACCGTTTAGGTACCGGGGCAAACGTCTATCTGGCTTCTGCTGAGCTGGCGGCGGTTGCGGCGCTGATTGGCAAACTGCCTACAGCGGAAGAGTATCAGACCTATGTGGCGCAGGTGGATAAGACGGCGGTGGATACCTACCGTTATCTGAACTTCGACCAGCTTTCTCAGTACACCGAGAAAGCGGACGGCGTGATTTTCCAGACCGCAGTCTAATGCGCTAACGCGTTTTGTGTAAAAACGCATCAATGCCCGGAGGAGTCTGCTTCTCCGGGCATTTTTATTTCTATTCCTTATACCCGCTACGCTTTTTTTCTGCCGCGCTGCTGCGATAATTACAGCAAGGCGCAATGCGGTATTGGCGCATTGCCGGGAGCAGAGGAAGACATTATGGATTACGAATTTCTGCGCGATATTACCGGAGTGGTAAAAGTGCGTATGTCCATGGGCCACGAGGTGGTGGGGCACTGGTTTAATGAAGAAGTGAAAGAGAACCTGGCCTTACTTGATGAAGTGGAACAGGCGGCGCGTGCGGTTAAGGGCAGTGAGCGCTCCTGGCAGCGAGCAGGGCATGAATACACGCTCTGGCTGGATGGCGAAGAGGTGATGATTCGCGCCAATCAGCTTGAGTTTTCAGGCGATGAAATGGAAGAGGGGATGAGCTACTACGACGAAGAGAGCTTTTCGCTCTGCGGCGTAGAGGATTTTCTGCAAGTGGTCGCGGCGTACCGTGAATTTGTCCATCAATCCTGAGAAATTTCAGATATCAATCAAGCCGGGTGAGACGAACCCGGCTTTTTTTTTCACAAAAATGATTATTTGATTTTTATTGATCATTATTAAACTGTGATCTGCCGCGTTTGCGCTTTTATTTTGATTGAATATAATCGTTATGATTTTATTTAATCACAACATAACAACAGGCGGGAAGACCATGAACATCAAGAAGGCAATAGAACGTGTACCCGGCGGCATGATGGTTGTGCCGTTGGTTATCGGTGCCATTATCAACACTTTTGCCCCGCAGGCGTTGCAGATTGGTGGATTCACCACTGCTTTATTTAAAAATGGCGCAGCCCCCCTAATCGGCGCGTTCCTGCTCTGCATGGGCGCAGGGATTAGCGTAAAGGCGGCGCCACAAGCTTTGTTACAAGGCGGTACGATTACGCTGACAAAATTACTTGTCGCCATCGCGATTGGTCTCGGGGTTGAACATCTGTTTGGCGCGGAAGGTATCTTTGGCTTAAGCGGTGTCGCCATTATTGCAGCAATGAGTAACTCTAATGGCGGGCTTTATGCGGCGCTGGTGGGGGAGTTTGGCAACGAACGTGATGTCGGTGCGATCTCTATCTTGTCGCTGAATGATGGGCCTTTCTTTACCATGATCGCGTTGGGTGCAGCGGGTATGGCAAATATTCCTGTCATGGCGCTGGTGGCGGTTTTAGTACCGCTGGTGGTAGGTATGATCCTCGGTAACCTCGATGCCAATATGCGTGACTTCCTGACCAAAGGCGGTCCGTTGCTCATTCCTTTCTTTGCCTTTGCACTTGGGGCTGGTATTAACCTGGAAATGCTGCTGCAGGGCGGTGTGGCAGGCATTCTGTTGGGTGTGCTGACCACCTTTGTTGGCGGCTTCTTTAACATCCGCGCCGATCGTCTCGTCGGAGGGAGTGGTATTGCTGGCGCTGCTGCATCCAGTACTGCGGGGAACGCGGTCGCGACGCCATTGGCGATAGCACAAGCCGATCCATCGCTGGCAGAGGTTGCTGCTGCGGCTGCGCCGTTGATCGCAGCGTCGGTAATTACGACTGCTATTCTGACGCCCATTCTTACGTCGTGGGTGGCGAAAAAACAGGCGCGCCAGGCAGTTCAGGAGAACAAAGCATGAAAATGATCGTTATCGCCGATGATTTTACGGGGTCTAACGATACCGGCGTACAGTTGGCGAAAAAAGGCGCACGTACGGAGGTCATGCTCACACCTGCGCAGAAACCCTCTCGTCGCGCCGATGTGCTGGTCATTAACACCGAAAGTCGGGCGATGCCTGCAATGCAGGCCGCTGCAGCTGTACAACAGGCGTTAGCGCCATGGTGTGAAGGAGAAGTAATACCGCTGGTATACAAAAAAATCGACTCTACTTTCCGTGGCAACGTGGGAGCCGAAGTCACCGCAGCCATGCGTGCTGCTGGTCGGACGCTGGCCGTGATTGCGGCAGCGATCCCTGCTGCCGGGCGTACCACACAGGATGGATTATGTCTGGTACATGGCGTGCCGCTGTTAGAGACGGAATTTGCCAGCGATCCAAAAACGCCCATTCACTCTTCTCGCATTGCTGAACTGATCGCGTTGCAAAGCGATATCCCGGTACATGAGGTGTCGCTATCGGATGTGCGTCGGGGAAGCTTAAGTGCGCTGCTTCGCGCTTTTGCGACAGAAGGCGAATGCATGGTGGTGGTGGATGCTGTGGAAGAGCGAGATCTGTCGCTGATCGCGCACGCTGTCTGCGAACAAAAACAGATGCCGTTATTGGTCGGGGCGGCAGGGCTTGCTAATGCATTGCCTGCCGGAACGTTTATGCAAGAAAAGCAGGAATTACCAGTGTTGGTGGTGGCAGGCTCGATGAGCGAAGCAACGCGACGTCAGGTGGAAAAAGCGTTGTGCCAGGGCCGGGCTGCGGTGGTTGATATCGATGCTGCGCGATTGTCTGCATCGTCATTTGAGCAGGAAATGGCCTCTGTTATTGAACAGGCTTGCGCGCAGTTGAGCCAGCAACAGCACACGATCTTGCGTACCAGTCGGTGTGCAGAAGACCGGAATATGATCGACTCGCTGTGCACCAACCTGGAAATGAGCCGGCAACAGTTGGGAGAACTGCTGAGTCGACGTCTTGGAGAGATAACATTGCGGATTATTGAGCAGGCGCGTATCGGTGGTTTGTTCCTGACCGGAGGCGATATTGCTACGGCGGTCGCCAGTGCGCTGGGGGCGGAAGGGTATCGCATTCAAAGTGAGGTTGCCCCCTGTATTCCGTGTGGAACATTTGTGAACAGCGAGATTGACGACCTGCCAGTGATTACCAAAGCGGGTGGATTCGGTTCCGACACGACCCTTTGTGATGCGCTTTATTTTATTGAGGAGATGTACCGTGGTAACTAAAACTATTGCGATTACGATGGGAGATCCGGCGGGGGTTGGCCCGGAAATTATTGTTAAAGCACTGCGTGAAGATGACCTTAATGGCGCCCCGCTGGTGGTGGTAGGGTGCCTGCAAACTCTGCAGCGATTACAGGCCCAGGGGCTGGCTGAAGGGGTGACATTCCGCGCTATCGAAAAGGTTGCTGATGCCCGATTTAAACCGGGTACGATTCATGTGATTGATGAACCGTTGGCGCAACCCGACGAACTGGTGCCGGGAACAGTGCAGGCGCAGGCAGGCGATCTGGCCTATCGCTGTGTAAAACGAGCGACGGAACTGGCGATGAAAGGTGATGTGCATGCCATTGCGACCGCACCGTTGAATAAAGAAGCATTACATCTTGGCGGACACAATTATCCCGGACATACGGAACTGCTGGCAACGTTGACGGAAAGTCGTGATTACGCAATGGTGCTCTACACCGACAAGCTGAAAGTCATCCATGTATCCACGCATATTGCTTTGCGCAAATTTCTCGATACGCTCAACGGACAACGTGTTGAAACGGTAATTGGCATTGCCGATACCTTCCTGAAGCGCGTCGGTTTTGCGCATCCGCGTATTGCCGTCGCGGGAGTGAACCCACATGCCGGTGAGAATGGCCTGTTTGGTGATGAGGAAATCCGCATTGTCGGGCCTGCGATTGAGAATATGAAAGCGAAGGGGATGAGTGTATACGGACCGTGCCCGCCGGATACTGTGTTTTTGCAGGCTTATGAAGGCCAGTACGACATGGTGGTGGCGATGTATCACGATCAGGGCCATATCCCGCTTAAGTTGCTCGGTTTTTATGATGGGGTAAATATCACAGCAGGTTTGCCGTTTATTCGTACCTCTGCCGATCACGGTACGGCATTTGATATCGCCTGGACGGGAAAAGCAAAATCTGAGAGCATGGCCGTATCGATCAAACTGGCAATGCAACTGGCGTAATTTACTGTTATGAAAGGCCAACACCGTCTGGATAAGATTGTGGCGTATTTGAAAAATCATACGCTGGTGACCGTGGAGCAACTGGTAGAGGCGGTTGACGCCTCTCCAGCAACAATCAGACGCGACCTTATCAAGCTGGATGAACAGGGCGTGATCAGCCGTAGCCACGGCGGTGTTGCCCTGCGACGTTTTGAAGCGGCGCAGCCGACCACCAATGAAAAGCAACTGCGATCGCCCGCTGAGAAACGGGCGATCGCGCGTTTTGCCGCCTCAATGGTGCATGCGGGCGATGCTGTGGTGCTTGATGCCGGTACCACAATGCTGGAACTGGCAAAATGTCTGACCCATTTGCCGCTGCGCGTCATTACTGTTGATCTGCATATTGCTCTGTTTTTGTCAGAATTCCGTCAGATAGAAGTGACTATTGTTGGTGGACGCATTGATGACAGCAGTCAGTCTTGCATTGGTGAGTTTGGACGGAAAATGTTGCGTAGCGTCTATCCCGATATCGCCTTTATGAGCTGTAACACCTGGAGCATGGAAAAGGGTGTGACCACGCCAACGGAAGACAAGGCGGGACTGAAGCAAGAAATTATTGCCAATGCGCAACGGAAGGTATTACTGGCGGATAGCAGCAAGTATGGCGCGCATTCGTTATTTAACGTCGCGCCGCTTAGCCGCTTTACTGATATCGTTACCGATGTGAATTTGCCGCAAGGCGCGCAGGCTGAATTAAAAGCGCAATCCGTGGCCCTGACGCTGGTACAGCCAGAGTAACGGCGGTGGATTATTTAACGTAAGCCAGCAGGCTCAGGGAGTCACGCGCCAGCGCTTTGCATTTTTTTGCCGTTGGGATGCCGATACCGCTGAGATCGCGATAGCTGTCCTCACCCAGTGCCTTCATGTTGAAGGTGTCGTAATTGCTCAGGTCCCACTGGTTTTGCTGGGCAAAAAAGACCAGTGCGCGACGGATCTGCCCATTTGGCAAATTCTGGTATCCACAGTCATTTTTCAGAAAAACAAAAACTGCCGTTAAATCGGCCATATCTTCGGCTTCGGACTCGCTCAGCGCGTAGCTATTTGCGCATACGGCCATCAGGCTGCCGAACAAAACTGTTCTGAAAAACGTCTTCATTGCTTCTACCACTGCATCACGGAATTTAAACGTTAGCACACTGCGAGCGAAGCGACGACCTTTATTATTAGCCGTTTACTTGACCTTCCCGTAAGGGGAAGGCTTATGCTTAAAAGATAGCCTGCTTAAGCTGCTGAATATAAGGAAGTGATTATGCAACGTCGTGACTTTTTAAAGTACTCCGTGGCGCTGGGCGTCGCGTCAGCATTACCTCTGTGGAGCCGTAGCGTTATTGCCGCCGACCGTCCGGCATTACCCATTCCAGACCTGTTAACCGCCGATGCATCTAATCGCATTCAGTTGATTGCACAAGCCGGGCAGTCGAACTTTGCAGGTAAAACCGCCACGACGTGGGGATATAACGGCAATTTGCTCGGGCCGGCGCTAAAGCTAAACAAAGGGCAATCGGTGACGGTGGATATCCACAACCAGCTTGCCGAAGAGACGACGTTGCACTGGCACGGGCTGGAAATTCCTGGTGAAGTTGATGGTGGGCCGCAAGGTATTATCCCGGCAGGCGGGAAACGTTCCGTCACTTTCACACCGGATCAACGGGCAGCAACCTGTTGGTTCCATCCACATCAGCATGGTAAAACCGGTCGCCAGGTGGCGATGGGGCTGGCCGGACTGGTGCTGATTGAAGATGAAGAGATCCACAAACTGCTGCTGCCGAAGCAGTGGGGCATTGATGATGTGCCGGTGATTATTCAGGACAAGCAGTTTTCCACCGATGGACAGATTAACTATCAACTGGACATGATGACCGCTGCCGTCGGCTGGTTTGGCGATACGCTGCTGACCAACGGCGCGATTTATCCTCAACATGCCGCACCGCGCGGTTGGCTGCGTTTACGTCTGCTGAACGGGTGTAACGCGCGTTCGCTGAATATTGCCGCCAGCGACAATCGTCCTCTGTACGTTATTGCCAGCGATGGTGGACTGTTGGCGGAACCGGTCAAAGTAACGGAACTTCCTATGCTGATGGGCGAGCGCTTTGAAGTGCTGGTGGATGTGAGCGACGGTAAGGCGTTTGATCTGGTCACTCTGCCTGTCAGCCAGATGGGGATGGCGGTTGCGCCATTTGATAAGCCGCACCCGGTGATGCGCGTTCAGCCGCTGCTGATTACCGCTTCCGCAACGCTGCCTGATTCGCTGACATCCATGCCGTCCTTGCCGTCACTGGATGGCCTGACGGTGCGCAAACTACAGCTGTCTATGGATCCGATGCTCGACATGATGGGCATGCAAATGCTGATGAAGAAATACGGCGGTCAGGCGATGGCGGGTATGGATCATGGGAAGATGATGGACCATATGAATAATGACAATATGGGCCACGGGAAGATGAATCATGGCAATATGAACCATGGCAACATGGGGAGTATGCAGCATGGCAACATGAAGCAGGCGGGATCATTTGATTTCCATAATGCCAACCGGATTAACGGTCTGGCGTTTGATATGAATAAACCCATGTTCGCCGCGGCGAAAGGTCAGCATGAGCGCTGGGTGATTTCCGGTCAGGGCGACATGATGCTGCATCCGTTCCATATTCACGGCACCCAGTTCCGCATTTTGTCTGAGAATGGCAAAGCGCCTGCCGCGCACCGCGCGGGATGGAAGGATACGGTGCGGGTAGAAGGCGGCGTCAGCGAGGTGCTGGTGAAGTTTGACCACGACGCGCCGAAAGAGCATGCCTATATGGCGCACTGTCATCTGTTAGAGCATGAAGATACCGGCATGATGCTCGGATTCACGGTATAAAAAAGCCGGGGGCGGCTTCGCCTTGCCCGGCCGACATGTCGCATCCGTAGGCCCGGTAAGCTTAGCGCCACCGGGCTTTTCAGTTATTTAGCGTCGTCCGGCAATGCATACGCCACGATATAATCGCCCATCTTCGTGCCAAACGACCCGTGACCTCCGGCGGAGATCACCACATACTGCTTGCCATTCACTTCATAGGTCATCGGTGTCGCCTGTCCACCTGCCGGTAGACGGCCCTGCCACAGTTTTTCACCGTTACTCATATTGTAGGCGCGCAGATAGTTGTCGGCGGTTGCGGCAATGAACAGCACGTTACCGGCTGTGGAGATAGGCCCTCCCAGCATTGGCATTCCCATATTGAACGGTACCTGAACCGGCATTGGGAACGGCATGCTGTCCTGCGGGGTGCCAATACGTTTTTTCCACACCACTTCATTGGTCTTCAGATCCACGGCGGAGATGTAGCCCCAGGCTGGCTGCTTACACGGCAGGCCAAATGGCGACAGGAACGGATTCAGCGTGACGCCGAACGGCACGCCGTACTGTGGCTGAATTCCTGATTCTGTGCCGGTGCCTTTGGCATCTTTCGGCGGCTCCATCGGATTACCTGGGCCGCGTGGGATCAGCTTCGATACAAACGGCAGCGCCATCGGGTTGGCTATCGCCACCTGACGGTTGGGATCAACGGAGATTCCGCCCCATTCGAACATCCCCAGGTTGCCAGGGAATACCAGCGTGCCCTGCTCTGAAGGTGGGGTGAAGATGCCCTCATAACGCAGTTGGTGGAACATTACGCGACACACCAACTGGTCGAACATGGTGGCGCCCCACATGTCCGCGCCGCTCAAATCTTTCTGCGGACGGAAGGTAAGGTCGGAGAACGGCTGGGTTTTGCTGACGTAATCACCTTTGGCTGCACCCTGCGGCACCGGTTTTTCCGGGGCAGGTACCACCAGTTCACCATTACGGCGGTCGAGCACGAAGATGTTACCGGTTTTCGCCGGGGCGTAAATGACCGGGACTTTCTGGCCTTTAACGGTGATATCCGCCAGCGTTGGCTGCGCCGGTAAGTCCATATCCCATAGATCGTGATGAACGGTTTGATAGCTCCAGGCCAGCTTCCCGGTAGTGGCATTTAACGCCAGGATGGCGCTGGCATAACGTTCCTGTTCCGGCGTGCGGTTACCGCCCCAGATGTCCGGTGTGGTGACGCCCATGGGCAGATACACCAGATCCAGCTTCGCGTCATAGGCCGCAGGGGCCCAGGAGTTTGGTGAGTTAAAGGTGAACGTATGTTCATCTGACGGGATGAAATTGGGATCTTTGGCACCTGGGTCGAATGCCCACAGCAGCTTACCGGTATTCACATCGAAGCCACGGATAACGCCGGAAGTTTCGCGGGTGGAGAAGTTATCGGTCACCGACCCGGCAATCACGATGGTTTTATCAGTGATGATGGGCGGTGACGTCGGCTCATACAGACCAGGCGTGGTATCCGGCATGTTGGTTTGTAAGTTGAGGATGCCTTGATTGGCGAAGGTTGCGCACAGCTTGCCGGTTTCCGCGTTCAGGGCAAACAGACGGCCATCGTTCACCGGCAGGATGATGCGGCGCGGACAGTCAGCCACCACTTCCGGGCTGGCGTTATCGGCACGTGCTTCATGATAAGAAACGCCGCGACAGGTTACGTGCTGGAAAGAGGTGTTGGTATTGAGTTGGGGATCGAAATGCCACTTCTCTTTGCCACTCGCCGCATCGAGCGCAAACAGACGCTGGTGGGCGGTACACAGATAGAGCGTATCACCAACTTTGATCGGCGTGACTTCATTGGTGATTTCACCCGGATCGTTTGGCTGTTTTAAATCACCGGTGCGAAATACCCAGGCTTCTTTCAATTGATGTACGTTGTCGGCGTTAATTTGTTTTAACGGTGAGTAGCGTTGACCTTCCTGATTGCGCCCGTAAGCGGGCCAGTCCTCGTCGGCCACCGGTGAAATTGCTTCGGCCGGGGTGGTATCCGCGCTCAGCGTGCCGTGTACTTCCTGCGGATCGTTGAAACCCGCCCAGGTCAGGATCGCGCCGCTAATCAGTAGTGCGACGACCAGCGCCGTTACCGCGCCGCTGGAAGGGACGATCAGGTGACGCCAGACGAACGGCAGAATCAGCCAGATACCGAAGAAGACCAGGATGTCGCTACGCGGTGTTAATGCCCAGAAATCAAAGCCGACTTCCCATACGCCCCAAATCATGGTAGCGAGAAGCAGGACGGCATACAGCCAAAGCGCGGAGCGTTGACTACGCCATAGCAGGAAGGCTACGCCGAGCATGGCCAGGCCCGCTATCGGGTAATACCAGGAGCCACCGATGGCGACCAGCCAGCCTCCGCCAATCAGGAGATAGAGTCCACAAAGTGCGGCGAACAGAGCACTCAGTGTCACGATAAGTCGTTGGGAGCGTACGTTGTTATTTGCCATAAAAAATACCATCACAGGTGTTATTTCTTTAATAGCAGTTAATTATAGGAGTTAAAACGCGTGACGATTGTCACATTATGAACTTTATCAACAGATGCCGCGGATGAATGCTTTTGCTGGTATACTGCGTGCCTTGCGCTTAGATGCTCGCTTATTAAAAGTAAGCATTGAGTGATTTGTTTTTAAATCATATGGTTAGAGATATGAAACATACTGTTGAAGTCATGATCCCGGAAGCGGAGATCAAAGCGCGTATTGCTGAACTGGGACGTCAGATTAACGAACGTTATAAGGACAGCGGCAGCGATATGGTGCTGGTTGGTCTGTTACGCGGCTCATTTATGTTTATGGCGGACCTGTGCCGTGAAGTGCATGTCTCCCACGAAGTCGATTTCATGACTGCATCCAGTTATGGCAGCGGAATGTCTACCACGCGTGATGTTAAAATCCTGAAAGACCTGGATGAAGACATTCGTGGCAAGGACGTGCTGATTGTTGAAGACATTATCGACTCCGGCAACACGCTGTCTAAAGTGCGTGAGATTCTGAGCCTGCGCGAGCCGAAATCCCTGGCTATTTGTACGCTGCTGGATAAACCTTCCCGTCGTGAAGTGGATGTCCCGGTTGAGTTTATCGGATTCTCTATTCCAGATGAGTTTGTGGTCGGCTACGGCATTGACTATGCTCAGCGTTATCGCCATCTGCCGTACGTTGGCAAAGTGGTGCTGCTGGACGAGTAATTGGCTGGAGTGCCTGATGGCGCTTCACTTATCAGGCCTACGGCGCAGGTTTGTAGGCCGGGTAAGGCATAGCCGCCTCCCGGCAATGTCTCATTATTTATGGTTGCAGTGTTTCTGGCTGAGGTTAGATAAGCCCTGGCGATAGCGCTGCTCCAGCGTTTCGCGGCTGGTGGCGGTGACGTCGAGATCGCGCAGCAGGCCATCATGAATACCGTAGGCCCAGCCGTGAATGGTGACTTTCTGACCGCGCTTCCAGGCGGATCGCATAATCGTTGAATGACCCAGGTTATAGACCTGCTCCATGACATTCAGTTCGCACAGGGTGTCCATGCGGCGTTCCTGCGGCATTTCGCCCAGCAGTGAGCTGTGTTTAAACCAGATATCGCGAATATGCAGTAACCAGTTATCAATCAGCCCCTGTTCTTTATTTTCAATCGCTGCCTGGACGCCGCCGCATCCGTAGTGGCCGCAAATAATAATATGTTCCACTTCCAGCACATCCACCGCATACTGAACCACTGAGAGGCAGTTCAGGTCGGTGTGAATAACCAGATTGGCAACATTACGGTGGACGAATAATTCGCCCGGTTCCAGACCGGTCAATCGTTCAGCGGGAACGCGGCTATCGGAACATCCAATCCATAGAAAACGTGGATTCTGCGCATGTGTCAGCGTTTCAAAAAATCCGGGATCCTCTTCTACCAGCATCTTTGACCATAGTGCATTGTTGCTGATGAGTGTATCTATGTCTTTCATGGAGTTGTACGACCCGAAACCAGATAAATTCGATGGGCTAATATAGGGTAACTCCAGCATTAATTAAACTATATATGAAATGTCAGAACGTAAGGTAAGTAAAAAACCATGACCATTGCTCTGGAACTTCAAGAACTTAAGAAAACCTATCCCGGTGGCGTGCAGGCGCTACGCGGCATAGATTTGCAAGTCGAAGCGGGTGATTTTTATGCGCTTTTGGGACCGAATGGCGCAGGTAAATCCACCACCATCGGCATTATCAGTTCGCTGGTGAATAAAACTTCCGGACGGGTAAGCGTCTTCGGATACGATCTCGATAAAGATACGGTTAACGCTAAACGTCAGCTTGGTCTGGTGCCACAGGAGTTTAACTTTAACCCGTTTGAAACCGTGCAGCAGATCGTGGTCAACCAGGCAGGCTACTATGGCGTTGAGCATAAAGAAGCCGTTAAGCGTGGCGAAATATATCTAAAACAGCTCGACTTGTGGGAAAAACGTAACGAACGTGCGCGTATGCTTTCCGGTGGGATGAAACGTCGTCTGATGATCGCGCGGGCGCTGATGCATCAGCCAAAGCTGTTGATTCTCGATGAACCGACGGCGGGCGTCGACATTGAGCTGCGTCGTTCAATGTGGGGCTTTTTAAAAGATTTAAACGATAAAGGCACCACGATTATTCTGACCACCCACTATCTCGAAGAAGCGGAAATGCTGTGTCGTAATATCGGTATTATTCAGCACGGTGAGCTGGTGGAAAATACCTCAATGAAGAGTCTGCTCTCTAAACTGAAATCCGAAACTTTTATCCTCGATCTGGCGCCGAAAAGCCCGCTGCCAAAACTGGAAGGGTATCAGTATCGTCTGGTTGATACCTCGACGCTGGAAGTGGAAGTTCTGCGTGAGCAAGGGGTAAACAGCGTGTTCTCACAACTGAGCGCCCAGGGTATTCAGGTATTAAGTATGCGTAACAAGGCGAACCGGCTGGAAGAGCTGTTTGTTTCTCTGGTGCATGAAAAACAAGGAGATCGCGCATGATGCAGCTTTATTGGGTTGCGCTAAAAAGCATCTGGGCGAAAGAGATCCACCGCTTTATGCGTATCTGGGTCCAGACTCTGGTTCCTCCCGTCATCACCATGACGCTCTATTTTATTATTTTTGGTAATTTGATTGGCTCGCGTATCGGCGAAATGCATGGTTTTAGCTACATGCAATTTATTGTGCCGGGGCTGATTATGATGGCGGTGATCACCAACTCGTACGCTAACGTGGCATCGTCATTCTTTAGCGCCAAGTTTCAACGCAATATTGAAGAACTGCTGGTCGCTCCGGTACCGACGCACGTCATTATCGCGGGTTTTGTCGGCGGTGGCGTGGCGCGTGGCCTGGGCGTAGGGATCCTTGTAACTGCTATTTCACTGTTCTTCGTGCCGTTCCAGGTGCACTCCTGGGTCTTTGTTGCGCTCACGCTAGTGTTAACGGCGGTACTGTTTTCACTGGCCGGGCTGCTGAACGCGGTTTTCGCCAAAACCTTTGATGATATCAGCCTGATCCCAACCTTTGTGCTGACGCCGCTGACCTATTTGGGGGGCGTTTTCTATTCGTTAACGCTGCTGCCGCCGTTCTGGCAGGGGCTGTCGCACCTGAACCCAATTGTCTACATGATCAGCGGGTTCCGCTACGGCTTCCTGGGTATCCATGATGTTCCGCTGGTCACCACGTTTGGCGTGCTGGTGGTGTTCATCGCGGTGTTTTATTTGCTGTGCTGGTACCTGATCCAGCGTGGGCGCGGTTTGCGCAGTTAATTCTTTCTTCCTCTCTCTGCTCGGGAGAGGAAGACTTTTGACGCTTATCACCATTATGGATTTATCACACTGATAAACTACTTGCCTGCTAAGGAGGTAGGCAATGTTAGGTTGGGTAATTACCTGTCATGACGATAAGGCACAGGATATGCTGCATCGTCTGGAGCAGAAGCACGGCCCGTTGGCCCAATGCCAGGCGGTAAGTTTTTGGCGTGGACTCAGCTCAAATATGTTGAGCCGCATGATGTGCCACGCTCTGCATGCTACTGACTCAGGCGAGGGCGTGATCTTCCTGACGGATACCGCGGGGGCCGCACCATACCGCGTGGCCTCGTTAATGAGCCACAAACACCCCCAGTGTGAAGTGATTTCAGGTATCAGCTATTCATTGCTTGAGAGAATGCTTTCGTCGCGGGAATCAATGAGCAGCTCTGCGTTTCGCGATTGCATTGTTACGCTTGGCGGGCCGGAAGTCTCAAGTCTCTGGCATCAACAACAAAAAAATCCCCCCTTCGTATTGAAGCATGATTTGTATGAGTATTAATCGTTGGTATTGATGGTGCTTTTGCTACAATAGCCGAGGTTTCTCGCCTCGGTTCGGTTATCTCATATGGTTATGCGCGTTGTGCTTATTTTGTTGCTCCTGTCTTCTGGCAGCGTAGCTGCGGCTTTGCCTGCTCGCTACATGCAAACCACCGAAGCGGCTGCCGTGTGGGCGCAGATAGGTGACAAAATGGTGACGGTGGGGAATATTCGCGCCGGGCAGATCCTCGCCGTAGAGCCGATCGCGGCAGACTATTACGAATTCACCTTTGGCTTGGGGACCGGGTTTATTGATAAGGGACATCTGGAGCCTGTTCAGGGGCGGCAGAAAGTTGATGATGGTCTGGGCGATCTCAATAAACCGCTCAGCAATCAAAGCTTGATCACCTGGAAAGATACACCGGTTTATAATGCTCCGGATGTCGGTAGCGCCCCGTTTGGCGTGCTGGCGGACAATCTGCGCTATCCCATTATCAGTAAGCTTAAAGACCGACTCAACCAGACCTGGTACCAGATCCGCATTGGCGGCAGACTGGCCTATATCAGTGCTCTGGATGCGCAGGAAGACAACGGTATACCGGTGTTAACCTATCATCATATTCTGCGCGATGAAGAGAATACCCGCTTTCGCCACACCTCCACGACAACCTCTGTACGCGCGTTTAGCAACCAGATGGCCTGGCTACACGACCGCGGCTACACGACGCTGACGATGTATCAACTGGAAGGCTATGTACGCAACAATATGAACCTCCCGGCGCGGGCGGTGGTGCTGACGTTCGACGATGGCCTGAAGTCGGTGAGTCGTTATGCTTATCCGGTGTTGAAACAGAACGGCATGAAGGCAACGGCGTTTATCATCTCGTCACGCATTAAGCGCCATCCGCAGAAGTGGGATCCGAAATCGCTACAGTTTATGAGTGTCTCTGAACTGAATGCGATCAGGGACGTGTTTGACTTTCAGTCGCATACTCATTTTTTACATCGAGTGGACGCTCATCATCGGCCGATCCTGCTGAGCCGCAACTATCACAACATTCTGTTCGATTTTGCCCGTTCTCGTCGGGCGCTGTCCCAGTTCAATTCCCACGTTCTGTATCTTTCGTATCCGTTTGGCGGTTATAACGCTACGGCGGTAAAAGCGGCGGGCGACGCGGGATTACACATGGCGGTAACCACGGTGAGAGGGAAGGTGAAGCCGGGAGATAATCCGATGCTGCTCAAAAGGCTGTATATTCTGCGCACGGATTCGCTGGAAACCATGTCGCGGCTGATAGTCAATCAGCCGCAGGGGTAAGGACTATCAGGCAACCTGGACCGGAATAGCTTTCGCGGTGCGCTTCATTTCGTTGTCGCCTTCAAAGTAGGCCACTTTCGGCCGCCAGGTACGGGCTTCTTCATCAGACATAGTGACGAAGCTGGCGATAATCACAATGTCGCCAACTTCAGCGCAGTGCGCCGCCGCACCGTTCACCGAGATGATTCTGGAGCCGCGTTCAGCCGCAATCGCATAGGTTGAGAAACGTTTCCCATTGGTCACGTTCCAGATATCAATCGCTTCGTTTTCCAGAATACCGGAGGCATCAAGGAAATCCTGGTCAATGGCACAGGAACCTTCGTAGTGCAGGTCCGCCTGCGTGACTTTTACGCGGTGGAGCTTGCCTTGCAGCATGGTGCGAATCATAACTTCTTTACCCTGTCGTTTACCTTGGCTAAGCAGGCGCTTGTGGCCTGCTTTTGAAATTCTCAGGCAGTATTGCCCGATTTTTAACCCCTGTCTACTGGGCTAATGTAACGCTTTGATTATCGATCAGACGCGCCTGACCCAGCCAGGCGGCGGCCAGAATCACTGCGCGTTTGCTGGTTTCCGTCAGCTCCTGCAGCGTGTCGGCATCACGAATTTGAATGTCGTCGGCACGGAAGCCTTTTTCATTCAGTTCCTGCTCGGCAATGGCAATAATCTCTTGCAGCTCACGGTTACCCGCAATCAGTTTTTCAGCGATGCCGTTCATCACTTTGTGCAGACCTGGCGCAATTTTACGCTGCTCTGCCGTCAGGTACCCGTTACGCGAGCTGAGTGCCAGACCATCTTTGGCGCGGATAATCGGCACGCCGACTATCTCAATGTCGTAGCCCAGATCGGCGACCATTTTGCGAATCAGCGCCAGTTGCTGGAAGTCCTTCTCGCCAAAGCAGGCGATATCCGGCTGGATCAGGTTGAACAGCTTGCTGACGATAGTCGAGACGCCGCGGAAGTGGCCCGGACGGCTGGCGCCTTCCAGCATGGTAGAGAGGCCGGGAACATCAACGTACGTCTGGCCTTCCAGCCCCTGTGGGTAGATTTCCTCAACGGCTGGCGCAAAGACATAATCGACTTTGCGCTTGTTCAGCTTTTCGCAGTCTTCCTGCAGCGTGCGCGGATAACGCACCAGATCGTCCGGCCGGTCAAACTGCATCGGGTTGACGAAAATGCTGACGATCACCACATCGGCCCGGGCTTTTGCCTCATCGACCAGCTTCATATGGCCGTCGTGCAGGTTGCCCATTGTGGGAACCAGTGCGACGCGTTTGCCTTCCTGACGCAGACGGCGAATATGCTGGCGCAGCAGCGGCAGGGTTTCAATAATCAACACAACGAGACTCCTTAATGGAAACTGTGTTCTTCGCCCGGATAAACGCCGGACTCCACTTCAGCCATATACTGCCGTACGGCGGCGCGCATGTCGCCCGCTTCGGCAAGGAAATTTTTCGCGAATTTTGGAATATGACCGCCGGTGATGCCAAACGCATCGTGCATCACCAGGATCTGACCGTCGGTGACGTTGCCCGCGCCAATGCCGATTACCGGAATCGACAGCGCTTCGGTCACGCGCTTCGCCAGTTCAACCGGCACGCACTCGAGTACCAGCAACTGAGCGCCCGCGGCTTCTAAGGCCAGCGCATCATCCAGTAGTATCTGTCCGGCGTCGCCGCGGCCTTGAATTTTATAGCCGCCGAAGATATTCACCGACTGGGGTGTTAATCCCAGATGACCGCAAACCGGCACCGCGCGTTCGGTGAGCATTTTCACCGTATCCGTAAGCCATGCGCCGCCTTCGATTTTGACCATATTAGCGCCTGCGCGCATGACCGTGGCCGCGTTTTCAAACGCTTGTTGCGGTGTGGCATAAGCCATAAACGGTAGGTCGGAGAGCAACAGACAGTTGGGCGCGCCACGGCGTACGGCGCGGGTGTGATAGGCGATATCCTCCACGGTGACCGGCAGGGTAGAGTCGTGCCCCTGAATTGTCATGCCCAGGGAGTCGCCCACCAGCATCACGTTGATGCCTTCATCGGCGAACAGTTTGGCAAAGCTGTAATCGTACGCGGTAATGGTGGCGAAGCGCTTTTTCTCTTGTTTGCATTTCTGTAACAGCGAAATGGTGGTCGGTTTCATTACATTTCCTGATGATGAAAGTCATATTTACCGGCATTCTAACAGTCACATTCAGGGGGGCAATTGATTTAAGCAATCGTTTGGCGCTAAAGCAGTAAACGCTAAAGGGGAGGCGATGTTTTACCAGTGGGCAGGTTTTGCCGCACCAAGATGGGGGAGGTGCTGATGCAGGCTGATACCATCAGGAAAGATCAGATCAGGAGCGATCTCAAACAGCGGCCATAGCATAAAGCCCCGGTTTTTCATGTCGTAGTGCGGCACGGTCAGACGCTCGGTGTTAATCACTTCATCGCCAAACAGCATAATGTCGAGGTCCAGCGTTCGCGGTCCCCAGCGTTCGGCCTTGCGCACACGCCCCTGTTGCAGCTCAATGCGCTGAGTATGGTTAAGCAATTCTTCTGGGGTGAGAGCGGTATCCAGCGCCACCGCGGCGTTCAGGTAGTCGGGCTGATCCTGTGGGCCTAATGGCGGTGTGCGGTAAAATGAAGAGACGGCCATAATGCGGCTGTCGGGAATTTCACCGATCGCCTGTATGGCAGCATTCACCTGCTCCAGCGGGGAGGCGAGGTTGCTGCCAATAGCGATATAAACGACAGTCACGCACTTCCCTCGCGGCGTGGCGCGCGTTTGCGTGGGCGACGATGACGACGACGTTCAGGCTCTTCATCCAGCTCGTTCAGCATGCCTTTTTGCTCCGGCGGCGCTGAAACCTGGAATTCACCCCACCATTGAGCCAGACGCTGCAGCTCGGCGTTGTTTTCCACTTCAGCACGCAGGGCCAGCAGGTCGTAGGCGGCGCGGAACTTCGGATGTTCCATCAGCTTCCAGGCGCGTTTGCCCTGACGACGGGACATGCGTAACTGCAACTGCCAGATATCACGGGTCAGCGAGGTTAATCGTTTCGGGATTGCCAGCGAGCGACAGGCTTCGTCGAGTACGTCATTCATTGCCAGTGCGAAAGCGTCGTAATAGGCCAGACCGCTTTCTTGCGCAATTTTCTGCGCGGCTTCCAGTAACGGATACCAGAACATGGCGGCGAACAAGAACGCCGGGTTAACGCGCATATCATTGTTAATGCGGTTATCGGTATTCTTCAGCACCTGGGCGATAATGCGCTCCATCGGGCTATCACCGTCTTCGGTGAAGTAGCGCGTAATGGTTGGGAACAGCGGCTGGAACAGGCTGTACTCACGCAGTTTTTTATAGGTTTCATATCCATAGCCCGCCTGTAATAGCTTAAGCGCTTCTTCAAACAGGCGTGCGGGAGGAATGTCGTTCAACAGCGTTGCCAGACGCGGGATCGGCTCCGCGGTTTCCGGGCTGATACGCATGTCGAGCTTGGCGGCAAAGCGCACGGCGCGGAGCATACGTACGGGATCTTCGCGATAGCGCGTTTCCGGATTACCGATCAGGCGAATGATGCCTTCTTCGAGATCCTGCATACCACCGACGTAATCTCGCACGGTGAAATCGGCCACGCTGTAATACAGGCTGTTGATCGTGAAATCGCGACGCTGGGCATCTTCTTCAATGGAGCCAAAGATGTTATCGCGCAGCAGCATACCGTTTTGCCCGCGCTGTGAGGTTGTGCGATCGGACTCGCTGCCTTCATGATGACCGCGGAACGTTGCCACTTCGATAATTTCCGGGCCAAACATGACATGGGCCAGACGGAAACGGCGACCGACCAGGCGGCAGTTACGAAACAGTTTTCGCACCTGATCCGGCGTTGCGTTAGTGGTGACATCAAAATCTTTTGGCTTTTTGCCCAGCAAAAGATCGCGCACGCCCCCGCCAACCAGCCATGCCTCGTATCCGGCCTTATTGAGCCTGTACATTACCTTCAGGGCATTTTCACTGATATCTTTGCGGGAGATAGAGTGCTGCTCACGCGGGATTACCGTCATATGTGGACGGGCGACGGCAAGCTCGGCCTCGCGCTCCTCGCGGCTTAGCACCTTGCGGCAAAAATTAGCGACTCGGGTAAAAATAGTGCACCTCGGTAGTGTCAAACTTCAATCAGAACAAGTGTTGCTGTGTAAAAATAGCGGCTAATCATAGCTCAGCATGGCGCATTTGAGAATGGCGTATTTACGATCGCTGATTCTGGCACCGTTGTCAGACTCCAGTTTTCCACTGCAAACTGAAGGATCTGATCGACCTGCATCTCCTGCCACGCGATATCCACACGCTGGCCGAGAAAGCGCAGCGCGGCAATAATCACCGGACGTGGATCGCCTTGCGGCAGGGCAGGTGCATGATTTTGTTTGGAAAGTTTAGCGCCTTGTTTGTTAAGCGCCAGCGGCAGATGAATATAGTCTGGCGCCTGCCAGCCAAACTGCTGATATAACGAAATTTGCCGCACCGTCGGTTCTATGAGATCGGCGCCGCGCACAATTTCCGTCACGCCCTGGAAGTGGTCATCTACCACTACCGCGAGGTTATAGGCAAACAGCCCGTCGCGGCGGTGAATAATAAAATCTTCACCAGCAAGTTGCGGGTCAGCCTGAATCACACCGCGTAGCCGGTCAGTAAACTGCATCACGGGGTGGCGTTGTTTAATGCGGACTGCCGCCTGCTCTGGCCCGAGGCGCAGCTCGCGGCAGTGACCATCGTAAATGCCGCCGACGCTTTGAATACGCGCGCGCGTACAGGTGCAGTAATAGCTCAGATCCTGCTGATGCAGCCAGGCGAGCGCCTCGCGGTAGGCGTCATGGCGCTGGGATTGCCACAAAATGTCGCCATCCCAGTGCAGGCCGTAATGTTCCAGCTGACGCAGAATCGTATCTGCAGCACCGGGAACTTCACGAGGGGGGTCAATATCTTCAATGCGTACTCGCCAGATGCCGCGCCGGGCACGAGCCTGCAGGTAACTGCCGAGGGCGGCAATCAGTGAACCGAAGTGCAGTTCGCCGGAAGGGGAGGGGGCGAAGCGGCCAATATAGTGTGAATCGCTCATTTTGCGGACTAACAAATAATAAGGCGGGAGAAACTCCCGCCTGTAGTAAACGTGGTAAAAATGACCGGAATTAACCTGCCATTTGTTTTTCGCGGATTTCTGCCAGCGTTTTGCAGTCGATACACAGATCGGCTGTCGGACGTGCTTCCAGACGGCGAATACCAATTTCTACGCCGCATGATTCGCAGTAGCCGAAATCTTCGTCTTCTACCTTCTTCAGCGTCTTCTCGATCTTTTTGATCAGTTTGCGCTCACGGTCACGGTTACGCAGCTCAAGGCTGAATTCTTCTTCCTGCGCGGCGCGGTCCACCGGATCAGGGAAGTTAGCCGCTTCGTCTTGCATATGAGATACGGTGCGATCGACTTCATCCCTAAGTTGATTACGCCATGCCTCAAGAATACGCCTGAAGTGCGACAGCTGGGCTTCGTTCATATACTCTTCGCCCGGTTTCTCCTGGTACGGCTCCACCCCAGCGATGGCGAGAATACTCAGGGACGATGTTTTACGGTTTTGCCCTTCTTGCATGTTGCTTCTCCTTAACACGCACTATCGATCCCCATGTTCGGGGGAAAAATCAGGTCGCTATAAATAGCAGATGCTTTTCCGGATAGCAATTATCTAAACGTAACACTTGACAAGCCTGTGAGGAAAAGCGTATTTGCACACGCGCCCAGAATATTAATTAACCAGATGTTTACACCATTACAAGGTAATGGGCAACGGCTCTTTAAGAGTCATACCATGGGCAGAAAGTTCCGCTTTATAAACCAGAATTTCGACCCCCTTTTGCCGAGCTTCGACCAATAATTGCGCATATTTCGTATCAATATGGCGCGCGGGTGAAAACCGTGTAATGGCTGAATGTAGCACAGCGAAAAATATCACCGCCCGCTTACCTTCAGCCGCTACGCTCATCAATTCCCGAAGATGTTTCTGACCTCGTTCAGTGATGGCATCGGGAAAATAACCCTGATCTTTTTCCGCCAACGTGACTGATTTCACTTCAATATAGCAGTCAGGTCGGGAATCCGCCTGTAACAAAAAGTCTATACGACTCCCTTCGGCGCCGTATTTTACTTCACTTTTCAATATGCTATAGCCTGAAACTTTTGAAATTAGCGACTGCTGAATCGCCTCTTTCGCTAATCTGTTCGCCCACAGCGTGTTAACACAAATAAACGCCCCGGATTGCGTTTGCGTTAATTCCCAGGTATGCGGATATTTCCGTTTGGTATTTTCTGATGTCGAATACCAGACGGTATCACCTGGTGTTGCGCATCCGGTCATCGCGCCGGTATTTGGGCAGTGTAACGTTAGCGTTGTGCCATCCGGTGTGATCACATCCGCTAAAAAGCGCTTGTAGCGCTGGATGAGCGTAGCCGGTTGTAAAGGTGGAGAAAATTGCATCAGCAGTCCTTTTGATTATTCAGTCAGCGTCCAGCGTTGCATCTGTGCGTAACGCGTGCGTCCTCGTGCAAATGAGGAGGAGTAAAGCGCAAATTCCGTGACCGGAAACGACCAGCCAAAGCCCGGTGGGGGGATGGGAACCGCGTGGCCGGCATCGCGCAGCAGCGTGATATGCGGGTGAAACGGCTGTGGGCTTTGGTAGCATCCGCTGCGCGCGGCCTGTGCCCGCAGCATATTCGCCAGTTGTAACAGTCCGCGCGGCGGCTGACGCATCCCCAGCCATACCACTCGTGAACGCAGCCATTGCCCGGCATCATCCAGTTTGAGCGTAAAACCTGGCTGGCGAATGCGTCCGGCTAGCTGCGACAACGCCTGTTGCTTCTCTGCGCTGACATCACCTAAAAAGGCCAACGTCAGATGCAGATTCTCGGCGGCGACGGGACGGCCTGCTTCAGGAGGGAACTGCGCGGCTCGCCAGTGGATTAACTGCTCCCGAACCCCGCCTGGCAATTCAATCGCAAAGAACAGCCTTTTTGGCTCAGACATGATGGATACTCGGTTATGAATTAACGCGATGCTACAATGCAGCGCGAAGAATGTTAACCCTCTGGAGCCATTTGTGACGTCGTTGCCCGTTGCCGCCGTAGTGCCTGAACTGCTTACCGCCCTTGATAACTCGTCGCAGGTGCTGCTGACCGCGCCGACCGGTGCCGGGAAATCGACCTGGCTGCCGTTGCGACTGCTTGAGCATGGTGGCATCAAGGGGCGGATTATTTTGTTGGAGCCGCGTCGTCTGGCGGCACGCAATGTCGCGCAGCGGTTGGCGGAGTTGCTGAACGAAAAGCCCGGTGAGACCGTGGGTTATCGCATGCGCGCACAGAGTTGCGTGGGGCCGCAGACCCGGCTGGAAGTGGTGACGGAAGGCGTCCTGACGCGCATGATCCAGCGCGATCCCGAACTGGCGGGCGTCGGGTTAGTGATCCTCGATGAATTTCACGAACGTAGCTTGCAAGCCGACCTGGCGCTGGCGCTGTTGCTGGATATACAGCAAGGACTGCGTGACGATCTGAAACTGTTGATCATGTCCGCAACGCTCGATAACGGGCGCTTGCAGCAGTTATTGCCTGATGCGCCCATGATTATCTCTGAAGGCCGCACATTCCCGGTCGAGCGACGGTATCAGCCGCTGGCGGCACATCTGCGTTTTGACGAAGCGGTGGCGATAGCCACGGCGGAACTACTGCGCCATGAAAGCGGGTCGCTGCTGCTGTTTTTACCGGGCGTTGGGGAAATCCAGCGCGTGCAGGAGCAACTGGAAATGCGTGTGGGCAGCGATGTTGTACTGTGCCCACTGTATGGCGCGCTGACGCTTGCCGAGCAGCGTCAGGCGATTTTGCCCGCGCCGCAAGGTAAGCGCAAAGTGGTGCTGGCCACCAATATTGCCGAAACCAGCTTAACGATTGAAGGTATTCGGCTGGTGGTAGACTGCGCCCAGGAGCGCTTGGCGCGCTATGACGCGCGCACGGGACTGACGCGACTGATTACCCAGCGCATCAGTCAGGCCTCGATGACGCAGCGAGCGGGACGCGCAGGGCGTCTGGAACCCGGAATTTGTCTGCATCTGCTTGCCAAAGAGCAGGCGGAAAGAGCGGCTTCGCAAGGGGAGCCGGAGATATTACAGAGCGATCTGTCCGGGCTGTTGATGGAGTTGCTGCAATGGGGATGCACTGACCCTGAGCAACTCAACTGGCTGGATATGCCGCCCGCCATCAACCTGCAGGCGGCAAAACGACTGTTGCAGATGCTGGGCGCGCTTGAGGACGACAGGCTCAGCGCCACAGGGCAGAAAATGGCGGCGTTGGGTAACGACCCGCGATTAGCAGCTATGCTGGTTAGCGCCAACAATGACGATGAAGCGGCAACGGCGGCGAAACTGGCTGCGATTCTGGAAGAGCCGCCGCGCGGCGGCAGTACCGATCTGGCTGTGGCGTTTTCACGAAATCAGCCTGCCTGGCAGCAGCGCAGTCAACAGTTGCTGAAACGGCTTAACGTTCGCAGCGGACAGCCCGACAGCACACAACTCCCCCCGTTGCTGGCGCGGGCGTTTGCTGACCGGATCGCGCGTCGACGCGGGCAGGAAGGGCGTTATCAGTTGGCTAATGGTATGGGCGCAATGCTGGATGCTGATGACGCTTCCGGACGCCATGAATGGCTGATAGCGCCGCTTTTGTTGCAGGGCAGCGCTTCGCCGGATGCGCGTATTTTGCTGGCTCTGCCACTGGATATTGAGGCGCTAATGCAGGCATGTCCTGAGCTGCTGCAACAGTCCGACACCATCGAATGGGATGAGGCTCAGGGAACGTTAAAGGCATTGCGTCGGTTGCGCATTGGTCAGCTCACGGTAAAAGTACAACCATTAGCCAAACCTTCGGAAGAGGAGTTGCACCAGGCGATGTTGAATGGTATTCGCGATAAAGGGCTAAGTGTGCTCAACTGGACGCCGGAAGCCGAGCAGTTTCGACTGCGTCTGCAGTGTGCGGCAACCTGGTTGCCAGAATACGACTGGCCCGCGGTAGATGAGGATTCTCTGTTGGCGACGCTGGAGACCTGGCTGCTGCCGCACATGAGCGGTGTGCACTCATTACGCGCGTTAAAAGCATTAAATGTGGGTCAGGCGTTGCGCGGTTTGCTGGACTGGTCAATGCTGCAACGTCTGGATAGTGAACTGCCGGCGCATTACACTGTGCCGACGGGGAGTAGGATTGCCATTCGCTATCATGAAGATAATCCTCCGGCACTGGCGGTGCGGATGCAGGAAATGTTTGGCGAAGCGAAGACCCCAACCATCGCTCAGGGCCGCGTGCCGCTGGTGCTGGAGTTGCTGTCTCCGGCCCAACGACCGCTACAGGTGACCAGCGATCTGAGCGCGTTCTGGCAGGGATCGTACCGCGAGGTGCAAAAAGAGATGAAAGGGCGTTATCCGAAACACGTCTGGCCGGACGATCCGGCGAATACCGCGCCAACGCGGCGCACCAAAAAGTATTCGTAATGAAACGGTAGGCCGGATAAGGCGTTTATGCCGCATCCGGCGAAAGAGCGGTAATAATTGAGAGATTTCTTCTTCTGTCGCAGGACGGAAGAACAGAGAATCGGGCCCTTGCGCCTGAATGTTGCGGAGAAAAAGCATGGCGGGGAATGACCGCGAGCCAATTGGACGTAAAGGGAAACCATCGCGTCCGGTAAAACAAAAGGTGAGCCGTCGTCAACTCAGAGATGAAGAGTATGACGACGATTATGATGATGACTATGAGGATGAAGAACCGATGCCGCGTAAGGGTAAGGGCAAAGGGCGTAAGCCTCGTGGTAAGCGCGGCTGGTTCTGGCTGCTGGTAAAACTGTCGATTGTCTTTTTGGTGCTGATCGCCATTTACGGCGTGTATCTGGACCAAAAAATTCGTAGCCGTATTGATGGCAAAGTCTGGCAACTTCCGGCGGCGGTGTATGGCCGCATGGTTAACCTTGAGCCAGAAATGCCCATCGGCAAGAATGAGATGGTGAAGCTGCTGGAGGCCACGCAGTATCGTCAGGTGACGAAGATGACGCGTCCGGGCGAATTCACCGTACAGGCGAAGAGCATTGAGATGATTCGTCGCCCGTTTGACTTCCCGGACAGCAAAGAAGGGCAGGTGCGCGCGCGTCTGACCTTTGACGGCGATCATCTGGACACCATCGAGAATATGGATAACAACCGCCAGTTCGGTTTCTTCCGTCTCGATCCGCGTCTGATCACCATGCTCTCTTCACCTAACGGCGAGCAGCGCCTGTTTGTCCCGCGTAGCGGCTTCCCGGATCTGCTGGTGGACACGCTGTTAGCGACAGAAGACCGTCACTTCTATGAACACGACGGGATCAGTCTCTATTCCATTGGCCGTGCAGTGCTGGCGAACCTGACGGCAGGTCGTACGGTACAAGGGGCCAGTACGCTGACCCAGCAGTTGGTGAAGAACCTGTTCCTCTCCAGCGAGCGCTCCTACTGGCGTAAAGCCAACGAAGCCTATATGGCGCTGATCATGGACGCGCGTTACAGCAAAGACCGTATTCTTGAGCTGTACATGAACGAAGTCTATCTCGGTCAAAGCGGTGACAATGAGATCCGTGGCTTCCCGCTGGCGAGCCTGTATTACTTCGGACGTCCGGTTGAAGAGTTGAGTCTCGACCAACAGGCCCTGCTGGTTGGGATGGTGAAAGGGGCGTCGATTTATAACCCGTGGCGTAACCCGAAGCTGGCGCTGGAGCGTCGTAACCTGGTGCTGCGTCTGCTGCAACAGCAGCAGATTATCGACCAGGATCTGTATGACATGCTGAGCGCGCGTCCGTTAGGCGTGCAACCGCGCGGCGGGGTGATTTCACCACAGCCAGCGTTTATGCAGATGGTGCGTCAGGAGCTACAGGCGAAGCTGGGCGATAAAGTTAAAGATCTCTCCGGTGTGAAAATTTTCACCACCTTTGATTCCGTGGCGCAGGATGCCGCAGAAAAAGCGGCGGTGGAAGGCATTCCGGTGCTGAAGAAACAACGTAAGCTGAGCGATCTGGAAACCGCGATTGTGGTGGTTGATCGCTTTAGCGGCGAAGTTCGCGCCATGGTCGGCGGGGCAGAGCCGCAGTTTGCGGGCTATAACCGTGCGATGCAGGCGCGTCGTTCAATTGGTTCTCTGGCGAAGCCGGCGACCTATCTGACGGCACTTAGCCAGCCGAAGCTGTACCGCCTGAATACCTGGATTGCCGATGCGCCAATTGCGCTGCGTCAGCCGAACGGTCAGGTGTGGTCACCGCAGAACGATGACCGTCGCTATAGCGAAAGCGGTAAAGTGATGCTGGTGGACGCGTTAACGCGCTCAATGAACGTACCCACGGTAAATCTGGGGATGGCGCTGGGCCTGCCCGCTGTAACCGATACCTGGCTGAAGCTGGGGGCGCCGAAAGATCAGCTTAACCCGGTTCCGGCTATGCTGCTGGGGGCGCTGAACCTGACGCCAATCGAAGTGGCGCAGGCGTTCCAGACTATCGCCAGCGGCGGGAACCGCGCGCCGCTGTCGGCGCTGCGCTCGGTGATTGCCGAAGATGGCACGGTGTTGTACCAGAGCTTCCCGCAGGCTGAGCGTGCCGTTCCGGCGCAGGCGGCGTATATGACGCTGTGGACCATGCAGCAGGTGGTTCAGCGTGGTACGGGCCGCCAGCTTGGCGCGAAGTATCCTGGGCTGCATCTGGCAGGTAAAACCGGGACCACCAACAACAACGTCGATACCTGGTTCGCCGGGATCGACGGCAGCCAGGTGACCATCACCTGGGTGGGCCGCGATAACAACCAGCCAACCAAGCTGTACGGTGCCAGCGGCGCGATGTCGATTTACCAGCGTTACCTGGCCAACCAGACCCCGACACCGCTGGTGCTGACGCCGCCGGAGGATGTGGTGGATATGGGCGTAGACTACGACGGTAACTTCGTTTGCAGCGGCGGGATGCGTACGCTTCCGGTATGGACCACCGATCCGGATTCACTGTGTCAACAAGGTGAGATGTTGCAGCAGTCGGGTAATCCGTTCGATCAATCTTCTCAGCAGCCGCAGCAACAGCAGCCTCAACAGCAGCAACCGCCGCAACAAGAGAAGAAGGACGGCGATGGCGTGGCCGGTTGGATTAAAGAGATGTTTGGCGGTAACTAACGCCTGCCTAAAAACCCGCTTCGGCGGGTTTTTCTTTATTCGCGCAAGATACTCACACTGCTATTCAACTATCCGCCATTGTTTTGCCTGATGGCGCTACGCTTATCAGGCCTACTGTGCAAGGGCGTAACGCCTCCTGCCAGCCTAATTTATTAACCCTTTCTTTTCATCTGGTTATTTCTTAACCCCTTAGTTTTAGTAGGGACGCGTATTGCTTGCGCTTGCAACAGCGTTTCGAATATTATGCTCTCGTTATAATAATAATTCTCGTTTACGTTATCATTCACTTTCATCAGAGAAATACCAATGGCGCGTCTTAAAACTGCTCAGCCAAACTCCTCGCTGCGTAAAATTGCAGTAGTGGTAGCCACAGCGGTTAGCGGCATGTCTGTCTATGCACAGGCGGCGGTTCAACCGAAAGAAGAAACTATCACCGTAACCGCAGCGCCTGCCGCACAAGAAAGCGCATGGGGACCTTCGCCGACGATTGCCGCGAAGCGTTCTGCCACCGCCACCAAAACGGATACGCCTATCGAAAAGACGCCGCAGTCTGTTTCGGTAGTGACGCGTGAAGAGATGGATATGCATCAGCCTGGGTCGGTGAAAGAGGCTTTGGCCTATACGCCCGGAGCTGCTGTTTCTACGCGTGGCGCTTCCAGTACTTATGATTTCGTGATTATTCGTGGCTTCTATACGCCAGGGCCCACACCAAACAATTACCTTGATGGTGTCAAGCTACAGGGTGATTACTACAGCTCTGCCGTTGTTGATCCTTACATGCTTGAACGCGTCGAGCTTATGCGCGGGCCAACATCTGTTCTTTACGGGAAAAGTAATCCGGGCGGCTTGATCTCCATGGTCAGCAAAAGCCCGACATCAGAGCCGTTAAAAGAAATTCAATTCAAAATGGGTTCGGATAATCTGTTCCAAACCGGTTTTGATTTCAGCGATTCCCTGGATGACGACGGCGTGTACTCATACCGCCTGACAGGGTTGGCTCGTTCTAATGACGAACAACAGGATTTCGCGAAGCAGAAGCGTTATGCCATTGCTCCAGTGTTTAGCTGGAAGCCTGATGACCGAACCAACCTGACTCTGCGAGCAAACATTCAGAATGAACCGTCAACGGGCTATTACGGCTGGTTGCCGAAACAAGGTACGGTCGATCCGTTACCTGATGGTTCCCGTTTGCCAGTGAGCTTTACGGATTATGCGCCGAACAATACCTATTCGCGTTATGAGCGAATGGTTGGTTACAGCTTTGAACACAGTTTTGATGATACCTTCACTGTGCGTCAAAATTTACGTTATAGCCAAATCAAAACCTCTCAACAGAGTGTGTACGGTTTCGGCGCAGTGGGTAATCAATTGACTCGTCAGATTATCGTCGCCGATGAACGCTATAATGATTTTGGCGTAGATACTCAATTGGAAAGCAAGTTCGCGACGGGAGATGTTGGACACACTCTGCTCACCGGCGTCGACTATTCGCGTCTGCGAAACGATATTGATAACGCCTACGGAAGTGCACCGCCTTTAGATATGAATAATCCGGTGTATGAAGATGTTGATTTCCCTGACGCGAAACCGTTCCAGCTTAACACGCAGCACCAAACTGGCGTGTATGTACAGGACCAACTGGAATGGAATAAATGGGTTGCAACACTGGGAGGCCGCTATGACTGGTCTCAGCAGGCAACCACTATTCGTTCCAGTAATCAGAAAGTTGAGCGTAACGATGAGCAGTTCACCTGGCGCGGCGGGATTAACTATCTCTTCGACAATGGTATTACGCCATACTTCAGCTACAGCGAATCTTTTGAGCCGAACCCTTCTAAAGCATGGGCAGCAACTCCTGCCGACAACGTTGCGTATGCACCGTCAAAAGGTAAGCAATATGAAGCTGGCGTGAAATATATTCCAAAAGATCTGCCCGTTGTTGTTACTGCCGCGGTATATGAGCTGACGAAAACGAATAACCTGACTACCGACCCGCTTAACCCGTATGCGCAGGTTCCGGCGGGTGAAATACGTTCTCGTGGCGTTGAATTAGAAGCAAAAGCCGCAGTGAATGCGAACATTAACCTGACAGCGTCTTATACATATACCGATGCGGAATATACAGAAGACACGACGCTTAAAGGTAAAACACCTGTTCAGGTACCAAAAAACATGGCCTCTCTGTGGGGGGATTACACCTTCTACGAAGGCCCGTTATCTGGGTTAACGCTGGGAACCGGTGGCCGTTATGTCGGTTCTAGCTATGGTGATCCTGGAAATACTTTCAAGGTGGGTAGCTCAACCGTGATGGATGCCGTCGTTAAATACGATCTCGCTCGTCTCGGTATGGCAGGTTCCAGCGTTGCGGTTAACGTTACTAATCTGTTTGACCGTGAATACGTTGCCAGCTGCTTTGATACCTATGGCTGCTTCTGGGGCGCAGAACGTCAGGTCGTTGCAACCGCAACCTTCCGTTTCTAATTTCTCTTTGGGCACGCTTTGCGTGCCCGTTTTACAAGTTGGCTGCTATGCAGGAAAACAGATCCCATCCCGACACCACTTTTGCGTTGCGTAATGTCTCCTTTCGTGTGCCAGGGCGCACGCTTTTGCATCCCCTCTCGTTAACGTTTCCTGTGGGAAAAGTGACAGGACTTATCGGTCACAACGGTTCCGGAAAATCGACGTTACTGAAAATGCTGGGACGTCATCAGCCGCCGTCAGAAGGCGAAATCCTGCTAGACGACCAGCCGCTGGAGAGCTGGAGCAGTAAAGCGTTTGCCCGCAAGGTTGCTTACCTGCCGCAGCAACTGCCGCAGGCTGAAGGGATGACCGTCCGCGAGCTGGTGGCCATTGGCCGCTACCCGTGGCATGGCGCGCTGGGACGGTTTGGTGTGGCTGACCGGGAGAAAGTAGAAGAAGCCATTTCGTTGGTGGGCTTAAAACCTTTAGCGCATCGTCTGGTCGATAGCCTGTCCGGTGGGGAACGCCAGCGTGCGTGGATCGCCATGCTGGTGGCGCAGGACAGCCGCTGTCTGCTACTTGACGAACCGACCTCCGCGCTGGATATCGCCCATCAGGTTGACGTGCTGGCGCTGGTGCATCGCTTAAGCCATCAGCGTGGGCTGACGGTGGTTGCGGTGCTACACGATATCAACATGGCGGCCCGCTATTGCGATTACTTAGTTGCGCTGCGCGGCGGTGAAATGATTGCGCAAGGAACGCCGGCTGAACTGATGCGCAGTGAAACGCTGGAACAGATTTACGGCATCCCGATGGGCATTTTGCCGCATCCGGCCGGTGCCGCACCCGTGAGTTTTGTCTATTAATGATCGGATTACCTCATATTACCCGTCGGCGGCTGCTGACGGCGATGGCGCTGTCGCCGCTGCTGTGGCGGATGAATACGGCGCACGCGGCGGCGATTGATCCACAGCGTATTGTGGCGCTGGAATGGTTACCGGTAGAGCTATTGCTGGCGCTGGGTATTACGCCGTATGGCATTGCCGATATCCCTAACTACAAGCTGTGGGTCAATGAGCCTCCATTGCCGGAGTCGGTGATTGACGTCGGGCTACGTACGGAACCCAATCTCGAACTGCTGACCGAAATGAAGCCCTCGTTTCTGGTGTGGTCGGCTGGTTATGGCCCCGCCCCCGAAAAGCTCGCGCGGATTGCCCCCGGGCAGGGATTTAATTTCAGTGATGGCAAAAAGCCGCTGGCCGTTGCGCGAAAATCGCTGCAGGAAATGGCGCAATTGCTGAATCTGTCAGCCTCCGCTGAACGCCATCTGGCCGAGTACGATCGTTTTATCGCCAGCCTGAAACCGCGCTTTATGCAACGTGGCGCGCGCCCCGTGCTCCTGACATCCCTGCTTGATTCGCGGCATATGCTGGTGTTTGGGCCGAACAGCCTGTTTCAGGAGGTGCTGGACGAATATGGGATCCACAACGCCTGGCAGGGAGAAACCAACTTCTGGGGCAGCACTGCTGTGAGTATTGACCGTCTGGCTGCTTATAAGGATGTTGATGTGCTGTGCTTTGATCACGGCAACGATAAAGAGATGGCTGCGCTGATGTCTACGCCATTATGGCAGGCGATGCCGTTTGTCCGTGACGGACGTTTTCAGCGCGTGCCTGCCGTCTGGTTTTATGGCGCAACGCTGTCCGCGATGCATTTTGCCCGCATTCTGGATAATGCGCTGGGAGGCAAAGCGTGAGTAAACGAATTGCGCTGTTCCCAACGCTTCTTCTGGCGGTTCTGTTTGTCGCTGCCTGCTGGCTGACCTGGGTTAACTTCTCTGTTGCGCTACCGCGCAGTCAGTGGCAACAGGCTATCTGGTCACCGGATATCAATGCTATTGAGCAGATGGTTTTCCACTACAGCTTGCTGCCGAGGTTGGCAATTTCGCTGTTGGTCGGTGCCGGGCTGGGCCTGGTCGGCGTGTTGTTCCAGCAGGTGCTGCGTAACCCACTGGCAGAACCCACTACGTTAGGTGTCGCAACCGGGGCGCAGTTAGGTATTACGGTCACGACGCTGTGGGCGATTCCGGGGGCGCTGACCGCGCAATTTGCGGCGCTGGCAGGGGCCTGTATCGTTGGCGCGCTGGTGTTTGGCGTTGCCTGGGGCAAACGTCTTTCCCCCGTGACGCTAATCCTTGCCGGTCTGGTGGTCAGCCTGTACTGCGGGGCGATTAACCAGTTGATGGTGCTCTTCCATCACGATCAGCTGCAAAGCATGTTTTTATGGAGCAGTGGCTCGCTGACGCAAACCGACTGGAGTGGCGTTCAGCGTTTGTGGCCGCAACTGCTGGGCGGCGTGATGTTGACGCTGCTGTTATTACGCCCAATGACGCTGATGGGGCTGGATGACGGCGTGGCGCGCAACCTTGGGCTGGCGCTATCGCTGGCGCGTCTGGCGGCACTGACGCTGGCGATTGTCATCAGCGCCTTGCTGGTTAACGCCGTCGGAATTATCGGTTTTATCGGTCTGTTTGCGCCGCTGCTGGCAAAAATGCTCGGTGCCCGGCGCTTACTGGCGCGTCTGTTGCTGGCCCCGTTGATTGGCGCGCTGATCCTCTGGCTCTCCGATCAAATCATTCTGTGGCTAACCCGCGTCTGGATGGAAGTCTCCACCGGCTCGGTGACGGCACTGGTTGGCGCGCCGCTGCTGCTGTGGCTGCTGCCGCGCCTTAAAAGCATGAGCGCACCGGATATGAATGCCAGCAACCGCATCGCCGCTGAGCGTCAAAATGTACTGATGTTTGCGCTGGCGGGCGGTGCGATTTTACTGCTGGCGGTTGTCGTGGCGTTGTCGTTCGGACGTGATGCACACGGCTGGACATGGGCCAGCGGCGTGATGCTTGATGAACTGATGCCCTGGCGCTGGCCACGTATTCTGGCGGCGCTGATTGCCGGAGTGATGCTGGCGGTTGCGGGCTGTATTATTCAGCGTCTGACCGGAAATCCAATGGCCAGCCCGGAAGTCCTGGGTATTAGCTCCGGCGCGGCATTTGGCGTAGTGCTCATGCTGTTTCTGGTGCCCGGCAATGCCTTTGGCTGGCTACTCCCCGCCGGGAGCCTCGGAGCGGCAGTCACTCTGCTTATCATCATGGTTGCCGCCGGGCGCGGCGGTTTTTCGCCGCACCGTATGCTGCTGGCAGGGATGGCGCTCAGCACGGCGTTTACAATGCTGCTGATGATGCTGCAGGCCAGCGGCGACCCGCGCATGGCGGGCGTGTTGACCTGGATCTCTGGCTCAACCTATAACGCGACAGGCGAGCAGGTATTGCGTACCGGGATAGTGATGGTTTTCTTGCTGGTGCTGACGCCGCTGTGCCGTCGTTGGTTGACGATTTTACCGCTCGGCGGCGATACGGCGCGGGCGGTCGGTATGGCGTTGACGCCGTCACGCGTGGGGTTACTGCTGTTGGCGGCGGGATTGACGGCGACAGCAACCATGACGATTGGGCCGTTGAGCTTTGTCGGGCTGATGGCGCCGCATATTGCTCGCATGATGGGTTTTCGCCGGGCGATGCCGCATATACTGATTTCGGCGCTGGCGGGAGGCGTGCTGCTGGTCTTTGCCGACTGGTGCGGCAGAATGGTGCTGTTTCCGTATCAGATCCCGGCGGGATTACTGTCGACATTTATCGGCGCGCCGTACTTTATCTATCTGCTGAGAAAGCAGAGCCGCTGAGGCTGATTCTTTTCATGTAGGCAGGATAAGACGCTCGCGTCGCCATCCGGCAATAAAAAAGCCGGGTGGCGGCTTCGCCTTACCCGGCCTACGTTGTTTCTGTACGTTCTCTTTTACAGTTTCGCAAACACCCGACGCGCGGCGTCGATGGTGTTATTGATATCTTCTTCACTGTGCGCCACAGACATAAAGCCCGCTTCGAAGGCGGACGGCGCCAGGTAAATCCCTTCATCCAGCATCATGTGGAAGAAACGCTTAAAGCGTTCAACGTCGCATGCCATCACATCCTGATAGCAGGTCACGGTTTCTGCATCGGTGAAGAAAATCCCGAACATCCCGCCCACATGGTTAACCACCAGCGGAATATTGGCGTCTTTGGCCGCTTCCAACAGACCTTCCGCCAGACGCGTTGTCAGTTCGTTCAGCGTTTCATGAATACCCGGTTGCGCCACTTCGGTCAGACAAGCAAAGCCCGCCGCCATTGCAATCGGGTTACCGGACAGCGTACCCGCCTGGTAAACCGGACCGGTCGGCGCCAGCGCGTCCATCACATCACGACGGCCACCGAATGCGCCAACGGGCATCCCGCCACCGATGATTTTACCCAGGCAGGTCAGGTCCGGAACAACGCCGTAATAATCTTGAGCACCGGCCAGTGCCACGCGGAAACCGGTCATCACTTCATCGATAATCAACAGCGCGCCAAACTCATCGCACAATGCACGCAGGCCTGGCAGGAATTCTGGCAGCGGCGGGATGCAGTTCATGTTGCCGGCGACCGGCTCAACGATGATACAGGCGATCTCCTGCGGGTACTGTTCAAACGCTGCACGCACTGAAGAGAGATCGTTATAGGTGCAGGTCAGGGTGTGTTTCGCGAAATCAGCTGGAACGCCAGGGGAGTTCGGCTGGCCCAGCGTTAACGCGCCGGAACCGGCTTTGACCAGCAGGCAGTCAGCATGGCCGTGGTAGCAGCCTTCAAATTTGATGATCTTATCGCGACCGGTAAAACCGCGCGCCAGACGGATGGCGCTCATTGTCGCTTCCGTACCGGAGTTCACCATGCGCACCATGTCCATGGTCGGCACGAGTTCAGTGACCAGCTCCGCCATTTTCACTTCCATCTCGGTTGGCGCGCCGAAGCTTAAACCGCGTTCTGCGGCTTCAATCACCGCATTACGGATTGCCGGATGGTTGTGACCCAGTACCATCGGTCCCCAGGAACCGACGTAGTCGACATAGGCTTTACCATCGACATCGTACAGATACGCGCCGTCCGCTTTTTCGATAAACAGCGGAGTACCACCCACGCCAGTAAAGGCGCGAACGGGGGAGTTAACGCCGCCGGGGATAAGTTCGCGTGCTGCGCTGTAGAGATTTTCAGACTTACTCATGGATGGGGTCCTGGTTCGTAGAAAAAGTAAATGCCCGCTATTCTAGTTATTCAGAGAAGGTTATGAAAGTTTTACGCAATTGAAACAATGCGATTTGCAGGGGATTTTCGTGAAATGTGCGAGTAGAATGCCGATTCCGTATTTGTATTACCAATTAATGATCATCTGATGAAGACAGACACTCCCTCTTTTGAAGCACAACAAATTGTGCGTTTACGCCGCAGGGATCAAATCCGTCGACTCCTGGAACGAGACAAAACGCCGTTGGCGATCCTCTTGATGGCCGCGGTAGTGGGGACCGTGACGGGACTAGTGGGCGTAGCCTTTGAGAAAGCGGTGACCTGGGTGCAGAATCAGCGCATAGGCGCGCTGGCTCAGGTTGCGGACCATGCCATTCTGCTGTGGCCGCTGGCGTTTATCCTCTCTGCATTGCTGGCGATGGTCGGCTATTTTCTGGTGCGTAAATTTGCACCGGAAGCGGGCGGTTCGGGGATCCCAGAGATTGAAGGCGCTTTGGAAGAGTTACGACCCGTGCGCTGGTGGCGCGTTCTGCCGGTGAAATTTATCGGCGGTATGGGCACTCTGGGCGCTGGGATGGTGCTCGGGCGAGAAGGGCCGACCGTGCAGATTGGTGGCAACATTGGACGCATGGTGCTGGATATTTTCCGTATGCGCAGCGCCGAAGCGCGGCATACCCTGCTGGCTACCGGTGCTGCAGCGGGCTTGTCGGCGGCGTTTAATGCTCCTCTGGCGGGGATCCTGTTCATTATTGAAGAGATGCGTCCACAGTTTCGCTATAACCTCGTGTCGATCAAAGCCGTGTTTACCGGCGTCATCATGTCGAGCATTGTGTTTCGCGTTTTCAACGGTGAAGCCCCGATTATTGAAGTTGGCAAGCTCTCCAATGCGCCGGTGAATACGCTGTGGCTGTATCTGGTGCTGGGGATTATTTTTGGCTGCGTCGGACCATTGTTTAATACCATGGTGTTGCGTACCCAGGACATGTTCCAGCGTTTCCACGGTGGCGAGATTAAAAAATGGGTGCTCATGGGCGGTGCGATTGGCGGCCTGTGCGGGATCCTTGGATTAATTAAACCTGAAGCGGCAGGTGGCGGGTTTAACCTGATCCCGATTGCTGCGGCAGGCAATTTTAGCGTCGGTCTGCTGCTGTTTATCTTTATTACCCGGGTTATTACCACGCTGCTGTGCTTCTCGTCCGGTGCGCCTGGTGGGATTTTTGCCCCGATGCTGGCGTTGGGCACGCTGCTTGGTACCGCGTTCGGTATGGCCGCAGCGGCCTCCTTTCCGCATTATCACCTCGAGGCCGGGACCTTCGCCATCGCCGGAATGGGGGCATTGTTGGCGGCGTCGGTAAGGGCGCCGCTCACCGGTATTGTGCTGGTGCTGGAGATGACCGATAACTATCAGCTCATTTTGCCAATGATTATTACCTGTCTTGGCGCAACACTATTAGCCCAATTTATGGGCGGAAAGCCGCTATACTCGACTATCCTTGCCCGCACGCTGGCAAAACAGGAAGCGGAGCAGGCGGCAAAAAGCCAGGGTACCGCCGCTGGCGAGAATACTTGAACGAAATACCAGGGTATTAGATAATGGCTTTAACCATTGGGTTATAATTTGCCCAATTGCCAATGTCGTTTGGAGCAAAATATGAGTGATGACGTAGCGCTGCCACTGCAATTTACTGAAGCAGCAGCCAATAAAGTAAAAAGCCTGATCGCTGACGAAGATAACCCGAACCTGAAATTACGCGTGTATATCACCGGCGGTGGTTGCAGTGGTTTTCAGTATGGTTTCACCTTTGATGATCAGGTGAACGATGGTGACATGACCATTGAAAAACAAGGTGTTGGTCTGGTGGTTGATCCGATGAGCCTGCAATATCTGGTGGGTGGTTCGGTTGACTATACCGAAGGTCTGGAAGGTTCCCGCTTCGTTGTGACTAACCCGAATGCTAAAAGCACCTGCGGGTGTGGTTCTTCTTTCAGCATCTGATTGCTGTCTGTAATACTGATGGTCTGATGTTGTAGGCCCGGTAAGCGCAGCGCCACCGGGCAATGTGCCGGATGGCGGCGTAAACGCCTTATCCGGCCTACATGTTCTGTATCGTCATATCAACGTCCGTTATCATCCAGCGCAAACGTCGGCAATTTCAAATGCCAGCGAATGGCGGCCAGCCGAATCAGCAGGGTGACAATCATCCCCATCATACTGGCGTTTTCCAGTGAAATATCAAAGGTATAAAACGCGGTCGCATGTACGATCCCGCCGATAATGCAGGCTGTCGCGTAGATTTCGGTGCGCAAAATCATCGGTACTTCACGGGCTAATACGTCACGAATGATCCCACCGCCAACGCCGGTAATCACTCCCATACAAATCGCCACCAGAGGCCCTGTTCCGGCTATAAAAGCTTTGTTGACGCCAATGCCCACGAATACCGCCAGACCAACGGCATCCAGCACCGGCAGGATCCACTTCGGCAACCGTCGGGGCTGACGCACCAGCAGGATCGTCAGCATGCTGGTGATCATCGCCACCACCAGATCGGTAGGATCCTTAACCCAAAACACCGGTCCGTTATCCAGCGCCATATCGCGGATCGTCCCGCCACCGACGGCTGTTACCACGCCTAAGACCAGAACGCCGAACGGATCCATACGCAGTTTACCGGCAAGCAATACGCCAGAGATAGCAAATACCGCGGTACCGACAATATCCAGCCAATAGACGAGCATGTTTAAATCCTCACAACAAACCTGGTGGGGGCAGGCGCTAATTTACCTGTGAAAGCGCATTGCAGAGTTGTTTTGCGGCGAGGATAATACGCGGGCTCGCGCGTTCGAACCAGTCACTATTAAGTGTAATAATGGGTATTTTTAGCTGGTTTCCCCAGTATTGCTCAATTTTCAGCGTTTCGCCCGAACCACCGGTGGCAACGATAGCCTGCGGCGCTCTTGCCAGGACCTGTTCACGGCTAACCTGCGGCCAGGGAACCCGGCTGCCAGCAAAAATGTTTTCTCCACCGCATACCTCAAGAACCTCATGTTGAATGGAGCCTTTTCCACTGGTAAACAGAGGATTCGCCCCAAACTGGAGAAACACGCGTTTTTTCGGTTTGTTGGCATACTGAGATTTTAGTAAAGCATATTCATCAAGCAACGTTTTTGCTGCCTGTTTGGCCTGCTCTGGCCTGGGGCTCCATGGCGCCAACTGGCGTAGCGCATCGGCGACCTGCTCAATGGTAACGGCATCCACCCAGACGACCTTAATGCCCAGCGCGGTTAGCTGATTAACCTGCCGCTCAGCATTTCCTCCGCGCCAGGCGACGACCAAATCCGGTTTCAACGCCACAATGCGTTCCAGATTCATGCCTTGCCAGCTTGAGACCTCTTCAATATTTTTGGCCTCGGGCGGGTAATTTGAATAGCTACTGACGCCAACGGGGGTAATGCCGGCGGCAAAGGCGAGTTCAGTATTAGCGGGAGAAAGCGTAACAACACGCGGTGCGGCGTAAAGGAACGCCGGGAGAGTGAAAAGCAGGGCGACCAGCGCCCTGGAGAGTAATTTAGCCATGCGCCAGTTTCTGTACCAGCGTTTCAACCATCAGGCTTGACTGCTTCGCGGCGACCACCAGGAACTCGTCAAAGCTGAGATGGGACTGCTGATCGGCGACGTCAGAGATGGCGCGAACTACGACGAACGGCACGTTAAAATTGTGGCAAACATGCGCAATCGCGGTTGCTTCCATCTCAACGGCAATCGCCTGTGGGAAGTTATGTTGAATTTTTGCCAGGCCAACAGAGCCATTAATGAAGGCATCGCCGCTGACGATAAGCCCACGGACAGCATTCAGATTCAGTTCTGCAATGCAGGCTTCTGCCGCAGCAATCAGTGCAGGATCGGCTTTAAAACCCGCCGGGCAACCCGGTAGCTGACCAAATTCATAGCCAAAGGCCGTGACGTCGGCATCGTGATAGCGCGCTTCATCAGAAACCACGATATCGCCGACTTTCAGCGTAGAGGCCAGGCCGCCCGCTGAACCGGTATTAATGATGGCGTCCGGCTTGCAGCGTTCAAGCAGCAACGTAGCGCCCAGTGCAGCAGCGACTTTACCGATGCCTGATTTCAGTAGCGCAACCTCAGTACCGTTCAGTTGGCCGGTGTAAATTTCACAACCGCCGAGAGCGATGGTCTGACGGTTTTCGATTTTGTCACGCAGTAGCGTAACTTCTTCTTCCATTGCACCAATGATGCCGATTTTCATAGATTTACTCGCGATAAGCCAGATTTGAGGGCATAGTCTATCATGCGCTTAAGGGGTAGCGCATTTCTCAGGCGGGAGAGGACATGGCACAGATCGATTTCCGAAAAAAAATAAACTGGCATCGTCGTTACCGTTCGCCGCAGGGCGTGAAGACTGAGCATGAGATCCTGCGTATTTTCGAAAGCGATCGTGGACGTATTATAAATTCTCCGGCAATTCGCCGACTGCAACAAAAGACCCAGGTCTTTCCGCTGGAACGTAATGCGGCGGTGCGCACGCGTTTAACGCACTCAATGGAAGTTCAGCAGGTTGGCCGCTATATCGCGAAAGAGATCCTCAGCCGACTAAAAGAGCAAAAGTTGCTGGAGCAGTATGGCCTGGATGAACTGACGGGGCCGTTTGAAAGTATTGTCGAAATGTCCTGCCTGATGCACGACATTGGCAATCCGCCGTTTGGTCACTTTGGTGAAGCGGCAATTAATGACTGGTTCCGCCAGCGACTGTATCCCGCAGATGCGGAAAGTCAGCCACTCAGCGATGACCGCTGTCTGGTGGCGGCATTACGTTTGCGCGAAGGCGAAGAGTCGCTGAATGATATTCGCCGTAAGGTGCGACAAGATTTGTGTCATTTTGAAGGTAATGCGCAAGGGATTCGTCTGGTACATACCCTGATGCGCATGAATCTTACCTGGGCGCAGGTTGGCGGTATTTTGAAATATACCCGTCCGGCGTGGTGGCGTGGTAATGCGCCCGCAACACACAACTATTTAATGAAGAAACCAGGCTATTATCTTTCTGAAGAACTGTATATTGAGAGGTTACGTAAAGAATTATCATTAGCGCCTTACAGTCGCTTTCCATTAACCTGGATTATGGAAGCTGCCGATGATATCTCTTATTGCGTGGCCGATCTGGAAGATGCCGTTGAGAAAAGAATCTTTAGCGTCGAGCAACTTTATCACCATCTGCATGAGGCGTGGGGACACCACGAAAAAGGTTCCCTGTTCAGTCTGGTGGTAGAGAACGCCTGGGAGAAATCACGTTCAAATACATTAAGCCGGAGTACCGAAGATCAGTTCTTTATGTATTTACGCGTTAATACATTGAATAAACTGGTGCCGTACGCTGCTCAGCGATTTATCGATAACTTGCCGCAGATTTTTGAGGGATGTTTTAATCACGCGCTGTTAGAAGATGCCAGTAGCTTCAGCCAGTTGCTGGGTGTCTATAAAAATGTGGCGATAAAACATGTGTTTAGCCACCCAGACGTTGAGCAACTGGAGTTACAGGGCTATCGGGTGATCAGCGGGCTGCTGGAAATCTATCAACCGTTATTAAAAATGACTCAGTCAGATTTTACTGAACTGGTCGAAAATGAAAGAGTAAAACGTTTTCCTATCGAGTCCCGGTTATTTCAGAAGCTGTCCACTCGCCATCGCCTTGCTTATGTTGAGGCGGTCAGTAAAATATCGGTTGGCTGCGCTGAGTTTTCTGTTCTGGAATATTATTATCGCTGTCGTTTGATTCAGGATTATATCAGCGGGATGACAGATTTATACGCCTGGGATGAATATCGCCGGTTGATGGCAGTAGAGCAATAAATAATCATTTGTAAAGGCCGACAATAAAATTTTACTTTTTCCTTAAACTTAAATCTGGAACTTAGCGCTATAAAACGACTCTGACGTATACAGCAATTTTGCGTTACCTGTTAATCGAGAACGAAACACATGAAAAAAACCACATTAGCAATGAGTGCACTGGCTCTGAGTTTAGGTTTGGCGTTGTCCCCCTTGTCTGCAACAGCGGCTGAAACGGCGTCTTCAGCAACGACCGCCCAACAGATGCCAAGCCTGGCCCCGATGCTTGAAAAAGTGATGCCATCGGTGGTGAGTATTAACGTCGAGGGGAGCACGACGGTGAATACGCCGCGCATGCCGCGTAATTTCCAGCAGTTCTTCGGTGATAATTCCCCATTCTGCCAGGACGGTTCTCCGTTCCAGAGTTCCCCGTTCTGCCAGGGCGGCGCACCGGGCGCTGACAACGGCGGTGGCCAGCAGCAAAAATTTATGGCGCTGGGCTCCGGCGTAATTATTGATGCCGCGAAAGGGTATGTTGTGACCAACAACCACGTGGTGGATAACGCCACGGTGATTAAAGTTCAACTGAGCGATGGACGTAAATTTGACGCGAAGATCGTGGGTAAAGATCCGCGCTCCGATATCGCGCTGATCCAGATTCAGGATCCGAAAAACCTGACAGCAATTAAGCTGGCAGATTCTGACGCGCTGCGCGTGGGTGATTACACCGTGGCAATTGGTAACCCGTTTGGCCTCGGCGAGACCGTTACCTCCGGTATCGTTTCTGCGCTGGGCCGTAGCGGCCTGAATGCGGAAAACTACGAGAACTTTATCCAGACCGATGCTGCGATCAACCGGGGTAACTCCGGTGGCGCCCTGGTCAACCTGAACGGTGAGCTGATCGGGATTAATACCGCGATCCTCGCACCGGACGGCGGTAATATCGGGATCGGCTTTGCAATCCCAAGCAACATGGTGAAAAACCTGACCTCGCAGATGGTTGAGTTCGGCCAGGTTAAACGTGGCGAGCTGGGCATTATGGGTACCGAGCTGAGCTCTGAGCTGGCGAAAGCGATGAAAGTTGACGCCCAGCGTGGCGCATTCGTCAGCCAGGTCATGCCGAACTCTTCCGCAGCGAAAGCGGGTATTAAAGCCGGGGATGTGATTACCTCCCTGAACGGTAAACCTATCAGCAGCTTTGCCGCACTGCGTGCGCAGGTGGGAACTATGCCGGTAGGCAGCAAAATTAACCTTGGCCTGCTGCGCGACGGTAAGCCTGTTACTGTGAATCTGGAACTGCAGCAGAGCAGCCAGACCCAGGTTGATTCCAGCTCTATCTTCAAAGGCATTGAAGGTGCCGATATGAGCAACAAGGGCCAGGACAAAGGGGTCGTGGTAAGCGACGTGAAACCGAATTCTCCGGCTGCACAGATTGGCCTGAAGAAAGGGGATGTGATTATCGGTGCTAACCAGCAACCGGTGAAAAATATCGCCGAACTGCGCAAAATTCTCGACAGCAAACCCGCTGTACTGGCGCTGAACATTCAGCGTGGCGACAGCTCCATCTATCTGTTGATGCAGTAATCTCCCTCAACCCCTTCCTGCACAGGAAGGGGTTTCTTTTTGTGATACCTCCCACAACTCCATACTTCTCTCTTGCGCTTTGTGCATTTGCACAATGTTGTCGCTTGTTATCTTCCTTATGCTTGAGCTCTGCTCACAGGAGGGTTTATGGCTGGCTGGCATCTTGATACCAAAATGGCGCAGGATATCGTGTCGCGTACCATGCGCATCATTGATACCAATATCAACGTAATGGATGCCCGTGGGCGGATAATCGGCAGCGGCGATCGCGAACGAATTGGTGAATTGCACGAAGGCGCGCTGCTGGTGCTTTCTCAGGGGCGGGTGGTCGATATTGACGATGCGGTCGCACGGCATTTACACGGTGTGCGACAGGGGATCAATCTGCCGCTGCGTCTTGACGGCGAAATCGTTGGTGTTATCGGTCTTACCGGCGAACCGGAACATCTGCGCAAATACGGCGAATTGGTGTGTATGACCGCCGAAATGATGCTGGAACAGTCTCGTCTGATGCATCTTTTAGCCCAGGACAGCCGTCTGCGCGAAGAGCTGGTGATGAACCTGATCCAGGCGGAAGAAAATACCCCGGCGCTAATGGAATGGGCGCAGCGTTTAGGCATCGATTTGAACCAGCCGCGCGTGGTAGCGGTAGTCGAAGTCGACAGCGGTCAGCTTGGTGTTGACAGCGCGATGGCTGAACTACAGCAATTACAGAATGCGTTGACCACGCCAGAGCGTAATAATCTGATTGCGATTGTTTCCCTGACTGAGATGGTGGTGCTGAAACCCGCGCTCAATCAGTTTGGCCGCTGGGATGCCGAAGATCATCGCAAGCGCGTTGAACAGCTTATTACCCGGATGAAAGAGAACGGACAGCTGCGTTTTCGCGTCTCACTCGGCAACTATTTTACCGGGCCTGGCAGCATTGCCCGTTCGTATCGTACGGCGCGTACCACCATGATGGTCGGTAAGCAGCGGATGCCGGAAAGCCGAAGCTATTTCTATCAGGATCTGATGCTGCCGGTACTGCTGGACAGCCTGCGCGGCGGCTGGCAGGCCAATGAGTTGGCACGTCCGTTGGTACGGTTAAAAGCAATGGATAATAACGGCTTGCTGCGTCGGACATTGGCGGCATGGTTTCGGCATAACGTTCAGCCGCTGGCGACCTCAAAGGCATTGTTTATTCATCGTAATACGCTGGAATATCGCCTGAATCGTATTTCAGAACTGACCGGGCTGGATTTGGGGAATTTTGACGACAGGCTGCTGCTGTATGTGGCGTTGCAGTTAGATGAGCAGCATTGATTCAGGCAAAATGCCGGGTGGCGGCTTCGCCTTACCCGGCCTACGAATACATCCACTCGCGGTTATTTACGCGTCAGTTTTTCCAGATCGGCTTCAATTTCGCTGATCTTGTTGGTCACGACGCTTTCCAGATGACGTAAATCATCGAGGATCTTACGTTTAAGATCGACTTCGCTGCGATCGCGCTGGCAGATCTGATCCAGTTCATCGATCACGTAGCGCAGGTTGGGGCTGATCTCCTGCACTTCTTTATAACCCTGGCCGACGCCATCGGCGACAACCGTTTTACGCTGACGGGGATATTTGAACTTCACGCTCTTGGCAAAAAACTCGCCTTTATCCTTCTGGAAATAGATTTTCAGGATATCGTTGTTGGCTTCTTGCCGCAGGCTGTAACGATCGATCTCTTCAGGATTAGTAATGCCCAGACTTTTCAGATTGTCATACATAGCGGTACCCTTAAGCTCACTATAACCATTGAATAATTAACGAAAAGCCTTGTTTACGCCACTCGCAGATGTAAAAAAAGCGGGCTAAGCCCGCTTTTTCAAATTGCTGTTAGTCGATGGTGCGTAACAGTTCGTTGATTCCCACTTTGCCACGCGTTTTGGCATCAACCTTTTTCACTATCACCGCGCAGTACAGGCTGTATTTGCCATCTTTCGACGGCAGGTTGCCGGAAACGACAACGGAGCCCGCCGGAACGCGGCCATAATGCACTTCGCCAGTTTCGCGATCATAAATACGGGTGCTCTGGCCGATGTATACGCCCATGGAGATAACGGAGCCTTCTTCGACGATCACGCCTTCTACTACTTCAGAACGCGCACCGATGAAGCAGTTATCTTCAATGATGGTCGGGTTAGCCTGTAACGGCTCCAGTACGCCGCCAATGCCAACGCCGCCGGACAGGTGTACGTTTTTACCGATTTGCGCACAGGACCCGACAGTCGCCCAGGTATCAACCATCGTACCTTCATCAACATAAGCGCCGATGTTTACGTAAGATGGCATCAGCACGGTGTTACGGGCGATAAACGCGCCCTGACGCACGGCCGCAGGCGGAACCACGCGGAAACCTTCCTTCTGAAAGCGCGCTTCGTCATAGTCGGCGAATTTCATCGGCACTTTATCGAAGTAACGGCTTTCCGCACCATCGATAACCTGATTATCGTTAATACGAAAAGAGAGCAGGACCGCTTTTTTCAGCCACTGATGCGTGACCCACTGACCCTCAATCTTTTCTGCGACGCGCAGAGCACCGGAATCCAGTAAAGAAATAACCTGATTCACCGCTTCGCGGGTTACGGTATCCACATTTGCCGGAGTAATGTCGGCACGGCGCTCGAAAGCGGATTCAATAACGTTCTGTAACTGCTGCATTGTTAAACTCTTTCCATAATAAATAAAAACATCACCCTTTATCGTTTGGATTGAGGGCCTCTGTCAACCGTTGATGCACTTCCTGCTGCAGCTCATTATTAAGGGCGCGCCGGTCGGCGGTGGCGATTATGAATAAATCTTCTACTCGCTCGCCAATAGTTGTAATTCGGGCGCCATGCAGCGAAATTCCCAGATCGGCAAAAATCTGCCCGACCCGCGCCAGCAGTCCTGGCTGGTCGAGAGCGATAAGCTCGAGGAATGATTTTCGATCGGTATGAGTTGGTAGAAAAGTCACTTCGGTATCGACGGTGAAATGACGTAATTTTGCCGGCTGGCGACGCGGTTGCGGCGGTTGCCAGCTACGCTGAGTGATCGCCTGTTCCAGCCCAAAACGGATCGCTTCGTGTCGGTCTGACGACAGCGGGCTGCCGTCCGGCTCCAGCACAATGAACGTATCCATCGCCATCCCATCACGGGTGGTGAAAATCTGCGCATCGTGGACGCTCAGATTACGCCGGTCCAGTTCGGCGCAAACGGCGGCAAACAGATACGGGCGATCCGGACTCCAGATAAAGATTTCCGTTCCTCCACGCGTTGCCTGCGGGCTAAGCAGAATGAGCGGCTCTTTGAGGTCATGTTGTAAGAGATGACGCGCATGCCAGGCCAGTTGATTTGGACTGTGGCGTACGAAATAGTTCGCCCGACAGCGTGACCAGATATGGTGCAGCGCTTCTTCATCAATGTTATCCATCCGCAATAACGCCAACGCCTGAAGCTGATGGTGACGCACGCGCTCACGCATATCCGGCGTGTTTTGCATCCCACGGCGTAGCTGTTTTTCCGTGGCAAAGTACAGCTCGCGCAGCAGGCTTTGCTTCCAGCTATTCCACAGCGTTTCGTTGGTGGCGCAAATATCCGCAACGGTCAGGCACACTAAAAAGCGCAGGCGGTGTTCCGTTTGCACTTCTTCGGCGAATTGCTTAATCACTTCGGGATCCTGAATATCGCGACGTTGAGCGGTGACTGACATCAGTAAATGCTGGCGCACCATCCACACGATCAGCTGCGTTTCGCGGGAGTTCAGGCCGTGCAATTCGGCGAATTTGAGGACGTCCTGCGCCCCGAGGACTGAGTGATCGCCGCCGCGGCCTTTGGCGATATCATGGAACAAAGCGGCAATCAGAATTAGCTCCGGCTGCCGCAGGCGCGGCCACAGATCCACACACAGCGGATGGCGCTGGCGGGTATCTTCATTGGCAAAACTTTCCAGCTTGAGCATTACGCGAATGGTGTGTTCGTCCACCGTATAGGCATGAAACAGGTCAAACTGCATTTGGCCGACGATATGCGACCATTGCGGCATATAGGCCCACAACACGCTGTGACGATGCATCGGCAGCAGGCCGCGGCTCACCGCGCCCGGATGGCGCAACATGCTGAGAAACAGCGAGCGCGCTTCCGGGATGTAGCATAGCGGCTGCGTTAAATGACGGCGGGCATGGCGCAAATGGCGCAGGGTGGTGGAGTAAATTCCGCTTATCGCGCTGTTACGCACCATGATGTAAAACATCCGCAATATCGCTTCAGGTTTGCGGATAAACAGGTCATCGTTGCGCAGATCAATCAAGGAGCCGCGCAGTTGAAAGTCGTCATCAATCGGACGCGGCTTTTCGTCGGCGGGCATGGCGAGGATCGCCTCGTCGAACAGCTGCAACAGCATGTGGTTCAGTTCGCTGACCCGTCGTGTGACGCGGAAGTAGTCTTTCATCATCCGCTCGATTGGCTCATTGCCCTCGCCGCCGTAGTTTAGCCGTTGGGCTACGCTAAGCTGACGATCAAACAGCAGGCGGTTATCATAACGACTCACGATCAGGTGCAGAGCAAAGCGTATGCGCCACAGGATATGCAAGCATTCATTCAGCTCGGCACGCTCCGCCAGCGTCAAAAAACCGAAACCAACCATCTCATCCAGTGAGGTTGCACCAAAATGGCGGCGGGCGACCCATTGTAGAGTGTGGATGTCGCGCAGGCCGCCGGGGCTGCTTTTGATATCGGGTTCCAGATTGTAGCTGGTGCCGTGATAACGCTGGTGGCGTTGATTTTGCTCTTCCACTTTGGCGGCGTAAAACTTATCGGACGGCCAGAAACCTTCGCTAAAAATATGCTTTTGTAGCTCAAGAAACAGCGCCACGTCGCCAATCAGCAGGCGTGTTTCTATCAGATTGGTGGCGACGGTTAAATCTGATAAACCTTCCAGCAGACACTCTTCCAGCGTACGCACGCTGTGGCCCACCTCCAGCCTCACGTCCCACAACAGCGTTAACAGCTCACCCACTTTTTCGGCCTGCGCGTCAGGGAGCTTTTTACGGCTGAGGACCAACAGGTCGATATCGGAAAGCGGGTGCAGTTCGCCGCGCCCGTAACCACCAACGGCAACCAGCGCCAGGTCGGCAATTTGGCCAAAACCGGCTTCAATCCACAGGCGCTGTAGCAACTGGTCAATAAATTCGGTACGGGCCTCAATGAGCTGTTCAGCGGAAATTCCGCTGTCAAACGCTTCGCCTAACCAGCGCTGGAACGTGTCGATATGCGCTTTAATGCCGGCGCAGTTGAGATCGTGCTGTGGCCAGGTTCCGGGGTTTTGCGGTTGGCCAGGCAGGGTGGGGAGGGCCGTATTTGCGTGCTGTTCAGGAAGAGTATTCATTATGCGCCACCCATTAAAAAGCCGGATGGCAGCGCGAGCGCCTTATCCGGCCTACGAAGTAGTACAATTTGTAGGCCTGATAAGATGCGAATGCATCGCCATCAGGCAAAACATTATTCGTCGTGTGTGATGATCGCCGGGATGGTGTCATCCTTGCGTAACGTCAGGATCTCACAGCCGTTTTCTGTTACCACAATAGTATGCTCGTACTGAGCAGACAAGCTGCGGTCTTTGGTTTTCACCGTCCAGCCGTCTTTCATAGTGCGGATGCGGTAATCGCCGGCATTCAGCATTGGTTCTACGGTGAAGGTCATGCCCGGCTGCAGTACCACGCCGCCGTCGTCCGCATCGTAGTGCAGAACCTGAGGCTCCTCGTGGAAGCCGCGACCGATACCGTGACCGCAGTATTCACGTACTACAGAGAAGCCTTCGCCTTCCGCGTATTTCTGAATCGCAGCGCCCAACGTGCGCAGGCGAATGCCCGGTTTAACCATCCGCAGCGCCAGATACAGGCTTTCCTGCGTTACACGGCACAGACGTTCGCCCAGAATGGTGGGTTTGCCGACGATAAACATTTTGGAGGTATCGCCGTGGAATTCGTCTTTAATGACGGTCACGTCGATGTTAACGATATCCCCATCTTTCAGGTGCTTCGCGTCGTCCGGGATCCCGTGGCACACCACTTCGTTAATCGAGATACACACGGATTTAGGGTAACCGTGGTAGCCCAGGCACGCGGAAATGGCCTGCTGCTCATTAACTATATAGTCATTACAAATGCGATCCAGTTCGCCGGTGCTGACGCCCGGTTTGATAAACGGTTCGATCATCTCCAGTACTTCCGCCGCCAGACGGCCAGCGACGCGCATTTTTTCGATTTCTTCAGGGGTCTTGATTGAGATAGCCATGAATTCTGTCCATCAGTGCCGATTATTTTCGGCAATAATTGTGTAAGTGCTGACAATGGTATCAGTCAGGGGTGTACCCTGCCAAATTGAGAATCATTAACAGCACAGACCGCCAACAATTATTGGTGTCGGTGGCGTATTTGTGGTATAAAGCGCGCCGGACTTCCGATCCACTCGAAGACTACACACGATGGACGGGAGCGACAAATCTCACTTTGTGTAACAACACACACGTATCGGCACATATTCCGGGGTGCCCTTTGGGGTCGGTAATATGGGATGCGTGGAGGCTTAACCCCAACTTTTATATATAGAGGTTTTAATCATGGCAACTGTTTCCATGCGCGACATGCTCAAGGCTGGTGTTCACTTTGGTCACCAGACCCGTTACTGGAACCCGAAAATGAAGCCGTTCATCTTCGGTGCGCGTAACAAAGTTCACATCATCAACCTTGAGAAAACTGTACCGATGTTCAACGAAGCTCTGGCTGAACTGAACAAGATCTCTGCTCGTAAAGGTAAAATCCTTTTCGTTGGTACTAAACGCGCTGCAAGCGAAGCGGTGAAAGAAGCTGCTAACAGCTGCGACCAGTTCTTCGTGAACCATCGCTGGCTGGGCGGTATGCTGACTAACTGGAAAACCGTTCGTCAGTCCATCAAACGTCTGAAAGATCTGGAAACTCAGTCTCAGGACGGTACTTTCGAAAAGCTGACCAAGAAAGAAGCGCTGATGCGTACTCGTGAGCTTGAGAAACTGGAAAACAGCCTGGGCGGTATCAAAGACATGGGCGGTCTGCCGGACGCTCTGTTCGTAATCGATGCTGACCACGAGCACATTGCTATCAAAGAAGCAAACAACCTGGGTATCCCGGTATTTGCTATCGTTGATACCAACTCTGATCCGGACGGTGTTGACTTCGTTATCCCGGGTAACGACGACGCAATCCGTGCTGTGACCCTGTACCTGGGCGCTGTAGCTACTACCGTTCGTGAAGGCCGTTCTCAGGATCTGGCTTCCCAGGCGGAAGAAAGCTTCGTAGAAGCTGAATAATAAGGCACGCTCGTTAGAGCCCTTATAGACCAGGTAGTATCACGTTTGGTTAGGGGGCCTGTATATGGCCCCCTTTTTCACTTTTAAATCTGTGCGGTTTCATGCCGGGCAGATCAAATCTTCCGAGGATTTTAGAATGGCTGAAATTACCGCATCCCTGGTAAAAGAGCTGCGTGAGCGTACTGGCGCAGGCATGATGGATTGCAAAAAAGCACTGACTGAAGCTAATGGCGACATCGAGCTGGCAATCGAAAACATGCGTAAGTCCGGCGCAATCAAAGCGGCGAAAAAAGCAGGCAACGTTGCTGCTGACGGCGTAATCAAAACCAAAATCGACGGCAACATCGCTTTCATTCTGGAAGTTAACTGCCAGACTGACTTCGTTGCTAAAGATGCTGGTTTCCAGGCATTTGCTGACAAAGTACTGGACGCTGCCGTTGCTGGCAAAATCACTGACGTTGAAGTTCTGAAAGCACAGTTCGAAGAAGAACGTGTTGCGCTGGTTGCTAAAATCGGTGAGAACATCAACATTCGTCGCGTGGCTTCCCTGGAAGGCGACGTTCTGGGTAACTACCAGCACGGTGCGCGTATCGGTGTTCTGGTTGCTGCAACTGGCGCTGACGAAGAACTGGTTAAACAGCTGGCAATGCACGTTGCTGCAAGCAAACCAGAATTCGTTAAGCCGGAAGACGTTTCTGCTGAAGTGGTAGAGAAAGAATACCAGGTTCAGCTGGACATCGCCATGCAGTCTGGCAAGCCGAAAGAAATCGCAGAGAAAATGGTTGAAGGCCGCATGAAGAAATTCACCGGCGAAGTTTCTCTGACTGGCCAGCCTTTCGTTATGGAACCGAGCAAATCTGTTGGTCAGCTGCTGAAAGAGCACAACGCTGACGTAACGGGTTTCATCCGCTTCGAAGTGGGTGAAGGCATCGAGAAAGTTGAGACTGACTTTGCAGCAGAAGTTGCTGCGATGTCCAAGCAGTCTTAATTTTTAAAGGAGCCGCCTGAGGGCGGCTTCTTTTTGTGTCTGGCTTGTAAATTCAGCGAACCGCTATAGTGGTCATGCTGAAAAGCGACATACAATGTCGCCGGAATTAACTCATCTCATTCGTTGACAGTCTCAGGAAAGAAACATGGCTACCAATGCAAAACCCGTCTACAAACGTATTCTGCTTAAGTTAAGTGGCGAAGCTCTGCAAGGTTCAGAAGGCTTCGGTATTGATGCAAGCATACTTGACCGTATGGCTCAGGAAATCAAAGAGCTGGTCGAGCTGGGTATTCAGGTTGGCGTAGTGATTGGTGGCGGTAACCTGTTCCGTGGCGCTGGTCTGGCGAAAGCTGGGATGAACCGCGTTGTGGGCGACCACATGGGCATGCTGGCTACGGTAATGAACGGCCTGGCAATGCGTGACGCACTGCATCGCGCCTATGTGAACGCTCGCTTGATGTCCGCCATTCCTCTGAACGGCGTGTGTGATAACTACAGCTGGGCGGAAGCGATCAGTCTGCTGCGTAACAATCGCGTTGTTATTTTGTCTGCGGGTACCGGCAATCCGTTCTTCACTACCGATTCAGCAGCCTGTCTGCGCGGTATTGAAATTGAAGCGGATGTAGTACTGAAAGCCACCAAAGTGGACGGCGTATTTACTGCCGACCCGGCTAAAGATCCTACGGCGACCATGTACGAACAGTTGACCTACACTGAAGTACTGGATAAAGAGCTGAAAGTGATGGATCTGGCTGCGTTCACGCTGGCTCGTGACCACAAATTACCGATTCGTGTCTTTAACATGAACAAACCGGGTGCGCTGCGCCGTGTTGTTATGGGTGAAAAAGAAGGCACGTTAATCACGGAATAATTCCCGTTGCGGCTAAATGCAGGTAATATTCCGCTTTAATGTCGCGGGATACGTCCCTCAAAATTAATCAAGACTATACTTGTCACACCTTGCGTAGTGGGTATGGTCTGACTGAAACGAGCTTTCAAGGATTCGTAACGTGATCAACGATATCAGAAAAGATGCTGAAGTACGCATGGACAAATGCGTCGAAGCGTTCAAAAATCAAATCAGCAAAATTCGTACGGGCCGTGCTTCTCCTAGCCTGCTGGATGGTATTGTCGTGGAATATTACGGCACGCCGACTCCGCTGCGCCAACTGGCAAGCGTAACGGTTGAAGATTCCCGTACCCTGAAAATCAACGTGTTTGACCGCTCAATGGGACCTGCCGTTGAAAAAGCAATTATGGCTTCCGACCTTGGTCTGAATCCAAGTTCAGCGGGTTCCGACATCCGCGTTCCGCTGCCTCCGCTGACCGAAGAACGTCGTAAAGATCTGACCAAGATCGTGCGTGGCGAAGCGGAAGGCGCGCGTGTTGCCGTACGTAACGTACGCCGCGATGCAAACGACAAAGTGAAAGCGCTGTTGAAAGATAAAGAGATCAGCGAAGATGACGATCGCCGTTCTCAGGACGAAGTACAGAAACTGACTGACGCAGCGATCAAGAAAGTTGATGCGGCGCTGGCAGAGAAAGAAACGGAACTGATGCAGTTCTGATTCATCTGTACGCTAAAAACGCCGCTTAGAAGGCCTGCAAGGGCTGGATGGCGGCGTTTTGCTTTTTCTGCCTATACCCTATTTTTCTGGATGTCTCATGAAGCAATTAACCATCCTGGGATCAACCGGTTCCATTGGTTGCAGTACGCTGGATGTAGTACGCCATAACCCGGAAAAATTTCGTGTTGCTGCGTTGGTTGCGGGTAAGAATGTTGCCCGTATGGTGGAGCAATGCCTGGAATTTTCTCCTCGCTATGCGGTAATGGACGATGAAAAAAGCGCGGCATTGCTAAAATCGGCTCTGCTGGAGCAGGGTAGCCGCACTGAAGTTATGAGTGGACAGCAGGCTGCCTGTGATATGGCCGCGCTGGATGATGTTGATCAGGTTATGGCGGCGATTGTCGGCGCAGCGGGCTTGCTGCCGACGCTTTCGGCAATCCGCGCGGGCAAAAGCATTTTGCTGGCGAACAAAGAGTCTCTGGTAACCTGCGGACGTCTGTTTATGGACGACGTGAAACGCCACAAAGCGCAGCTTTTGCCGGTTGATAGCGAGCATAACGCGATTTTTCAGAGTTTACCGCAACCGATCCAACTCAATCTGGGATACGCTGACCTTGAGCAAAACGGCGTCGTGTCCGTGCTGCTTACCGGGTCTGGTGGCCCTTTCCGTGAAACGCCATTGCGCGATCTGGTTGCTATGACCCCCGATCAGGCATGTCGTCATCCGAATTGGTCGATGGGACGAAAAATTTCTGTCGATTCAGCCACCATGATGAATAAAGGTCTGGAATACATTGAAGCGCGTTGGTTATTTAATGCCAGCGCAAGCCAGATGGAAGTGCTGATTCATCCGCAGTCGGTTATTCATTCGATGGTTCGTTATCAGGATGGCAGCGTTCTGGCGCAGTTAGGGGAACCTGACATGCGTACACCTATTGCCCATACGATGGCATGGCCGGAACGTGTGAAGTCTGGCGTTACGCCTGTCGACTTTTGCCAACTCAGTGCGTTGACGTTTTCCGCACCTGACTACCAGCGCTATCCGTGCCTGAAACTGGCGATGGACGCGTTTGAGCAAGGGCAGGCGGCGACGACCGCCCTGAACGCCGCGAATGAAATTACCGTTGCCGCATTTCTGGCGCAGCAGATTCGATTTACCGATATTGCCGATCTTAATTTATCCGTACTGGATAAGATGGATTTGCAGGAGCCGCAGAGCGTTGATGACGTACTGAAGGTTGATGCCATCGCGCGGGAAGTTGCCAGAAAAGCAGTGATGCGACTCTCAAGCTGATGATAATCCCTCTACGGAAGATCGTGCTATTTGTTAGCGTTGGGCTTCAGTGATATAGTCTGCGCCACTCGATCGCGGGTAGTTGCTTTTTGTCGGTCGGGTAAGCCGTGGTTTGACACGGCTTTTTTGTGTGAGGGCTTCAGTATTCCTGAGTACCGTAAATCCTTTCAGGGACTAAAAACGCGTTATGTTGTCTGCAACTAAACCATTAAGCGAAAGTTTGCCAGCACATGGTTGCCGCCATGTAGCAATCATCATGGATGGCAATGGCCGCTGGGCGAAAAAGCAAGGGAAGATTCGCGCCTTTGGGCATAAGGCCGGAGCAAAATCCGTCCGCCGGGCTGTCTCTTTTGCTGCCAATAACGGTATTGATGCGTTAACGCTGTATGCCTTTAGCAGTGAGAACTGGAACCGACCTGCGCAGGAAGTGAGCGCGTTAATGGAACTGTTTGTGTGGGCGCTTGATAGCGAAGTGAAAAACCTGCATCGCCATAACGTACGTCTGCGTATTATCGGGGATATCAGTCGATTTAACTCACGTTTGCAAGAACGGATTCGCAAATCAGAAGCGCTTACCGCCCAGAATACCGGGTTGACGCTGAATATTGCAGCGAATTACGGTGGACGGTGGGATATTGTCCAGGGAGTCAGGCAACTGGCACAACAGGTGCAGGAAGGTCTGCTGCGTCCAGAGCAAATCGATGAAGAGATGCTTGGGCAGCAAATTTGTATGCATGAACTGGCCCCTGTGGATTTAGTGATAAGGACTGGGGGAGAGCATCGAATTAGTAATTTTCTGTTATGGCAAATTGCCTATGCCGAACTTTACTTTACGGATGTTCTCTGGCCCGATTTCGATGAACAAGACTTTGAAGGTGCGCTGCATGCCTTTGCTAATCGTGAGCGTCGTTTCGGCGGCACCGAGCCCGGTGATGAAAAAGCCTGATGGGGGTCGCTTTTGCTGAAGTATCGCCTGATTTCTGCTTTTGTTTTAATACCCGTTGTCATCGCGGCGCTGTTTTTGCTGCCGCCGGTGGGGTTCGCCATTGTTACGCTGGTCGTCTGTATGCTGGCCGCCTGGGAATGGGGACAGTTAAGCGGTTTTACCACGCGTACACAGCGAGTCTGGCTGGCGGTTTTGTGCGGGCTATTGCTGGCGCTAATGCTATTTTTACTGCCAGAATACCATCGCAATATTCATCAGCCGCTGGTTGAAGTATCGCTATGGGCGTCGCTGGGCTGGTGGATCGTCGCGCTGTTACTGGTACTGTTTTACCCAGGTTCGGCGTCGGTCTGGCGTAATTCCAAAACATTACGCATAATTTTCGGCGTACTAACCATTGTTCCTTTCTTTTGGGGAATGCTGGCGCTACGGGCATGGCACTATGATGAGAATCATTATAGTGGCGCGCTATGGCTGCTGTATGTCATGATCCTCGTCTGGGGAGCGGACTCTGGTGCGTATATGTTTGGTAAGCTGTTTGGCAAACATAAACTGGCGCCGAAGGTTTCTCCTGGTAAAACCTGGCAGGGTTTTATTGGCGGACTCGCTACTGCGGCCGTGATCTCATGGGGTTATGGCATGTGGGCGAATCTTGAAGTTGCGCCTGTCACCTTGCTTATTTGCTCCATCGTTGCAGCCCTGGCCTCCGTGCTGGGTGACCTGACTGAGAGTATGTTTAAGCGTGAAGCAGGTATTAAGGACAGTGGTCACTTAATTCCAGGACACGGCGGTATTCTGGATCGTATTGATAGCCTGACGGCTGCGGTACCGGTCTTTGCCTGCCTGTTGTTACTGGTATTCAGGACGCTCTAACGGATGGTCTTATGCTGAGTATTCTCTGGAATCTGGCTGCATTCATCGTCGCACTCGGTGTGCTTATCACCGTGCATGAATTTGGTCATTTCTGGGTTGCACGGCGCTGCGGAGTCCGCGTTGAGCGCTTTTCCATTGGCTTTGGAAAAGCGCTTTGGCGTCGTACCGATAAACTGGGTACAGAATACGTCATCGCACTAATCCCCCTCGGCGGTTACGTCAAAATGCTGGATGAGCGCGCTGAACCGGTGGTACCGGAGCTGCGCCATTACGCTTTCAACAATAAAACGGTTGGGCAACGCGCAGCCATTATTGCCGCAGGTCCGATTGCAAACTTCCTTTTTGCTATTTTCGCTTATTGGCTGGTGTTTATCATCGGTGTCCCTGGTGTTCGTCCGGTTGTTGGTGAAATAACGCCCAACTCGATTGCTGCGCAGGCGCAAATTCAACCAGGTACGGAACTAAAAGCGGTTGATGGTATCGAAACCCCAGATTGGGATGCCGTGAGACTGCAGTTGGTTGCCAAAATTGGCGATGAGCATACGACGCTCAGCGTGGCGCAGTTTGGCAGTGACCAGCGGCAGGACAAAACGCTGGATTTACGCCATTGGGCATTTGAGCCAGACAAACAGGATCCCGTCTCCAGTTTAGGGATTCGCCCACGCGGTCCACAGATTGAACCAGTGCTGTCAGAAGTGCAGGTTAACTCGGCTGCAAGTAAGGCGGGTTTGCAAGCTGGCGACAGGATCGTTAAAGTCAATGGTCAGTCGCTGACGCAATGGATGACGTTCGTGACGCTGGTGCGCGATAATCCGGATGAGCCGTTAGCGCTAGATATTGAAAGACAAGGAAGTTCCTTGTCTTTAACGTTAACCCCAGATTCAAAACAGGTTAACGGGAAGGCAGAAGGTTTTGCGGGCGTGGTGCCTAAAATTATTCCTCTGCCTGATGAGTATAAGACTGTACGCCAGTATGGGCCCTTCAGCGCCATCCTCGAAGCCTCGGATAAAACGTGGCAGTTGATGAAGCTGACGGTCAGTATGCTGGGAAAATTGATTACCGGTGATGTAAAACTGAACAACCTCAGTGGGCCGATTTCTATCGCCCAGGGGGCTGGGATGTCAGCGGAGTTCGGGGTGATTTATTACCTGATGTTCCTTGCGCTTATCAGCGTGAACTTAGGGATAATTAACCTGTTTCCGTTGCCCGTTCTTGACGGGGGGCATCTGCTGTTCCTGGCGATTGAAAAGCTGAAGGGCGGTCCGGTATCCGAGCGGGTTCAAGACTTTAGTTATCGCATTGGCTCTATCTTGCTGGTGTTGTTAATGGGGCTTGCACTTTTCAATGATTTCTCTCGGTTGTAAGAGAGTGTTAGGAAGAACGCATAATAACGATGGCGATGAAAAAGTTGCTCATAGCGTCGCTGCTGTTTAGCAGCGCCACCGTATACGGTGCTGAAGGGTTCGTAGTGAAGGACATTCATTTCGAAGGCCTACAGCGAGTCGCCGTTGGTGCGGCTCTCCTCAGTATGCCGGTGCGCACAGGCGACACGGTTAATGATGAAGACATCAGTAATACCATTCGTGCTCTGTTCGCCACCGGTAACTTTGAGGATGTCCGCGTCCTGCGCGATGGTGATACCCTTCTGGTTCAGGTAAAAGAACGTCCGACGATTGCCAGCATCACTTTCTCCGGTAACAAATCGGTGAAAGACGACATGCTGAAGCAAAACCTCGAGGCGTCTGGCGTACGTGTTGGCGAGTCTCTGGATCGCACCACGCTTGCCGATATCGAAAAAGGCCTGGAAGATTTCTACTATAGCGTCGGTAAGTACAGCGCCAGTGTGAAAGCGGTGGTAACGCCGTTGCCGCGTAACCGCGTTGACCTCAAACTGGTCTTCCAGGAAGGTGTTTCGGCGAAGATCCAACAGATCAATATCGTCGGCAACCATGCTTTCTCGACTGACGAACTTATCTCTCACTTCCAACTGCGTGATGAAGTGCCGTGGTGGAACGTGGTGGGCGATCGTAAATACCAGAAACAGAAACTCGCGGGCGATCTTGAAACCCTGCGCAGCTACTATCTGGATCGCGGTTATGCTCGTTTCAATATCGATTCTACCCAGGTCAGCCTGACGCCGGATAAAAAAGGTATCTACATAACCGTTAACATTACTGAAGGCGATCAGTACAAGCTTTCTGGAGTCGAGGTGAGCGGTAACCTGGCCGGACACTCCGCCGAAATTGAGAGCCTGACCAAAATCGAGCCAGGCGAACTCTATAACGGCACCAAAGTGACCAAAATGGAAGATGATATCAAGAAGCTTCTGGGTCGCTATGGCTATGCCTATCCGCGCGTTCAGTCGCAGCCTGAAATCAATGATGCCGACAAAACCGTTAAATTACGCGTAAATGTGGATGCGGGTAACCGTTTCTACGTGCGTAAGATTCGCTTTGAAGGGAACGACACGTCTAAAGACTCCGTTCTGCGTCGCGAAATGCGTCAGATGGAAGGCGCATGGTTGGGCAGCGATCTGGTCGACCAGGGTAAAGAACGTCTGAACCGTCTGGGTTACTTTGAAACCGTCGATACCGATACTCAGCGTGTTCCGGGTCGTCTGGATCAGGTTGATGTGGTCTATAAGGTGAAAGAGCGTAACACCGGTAGCTTTAACTTCGGTGTCGGTTACGGTACCGAGAGCGGCGTGAGCTTCCAGGCGGGCGTTCAGCAAGATAACTGGTTAGGTACCGGTTATTCCGTCGGTATTAACGGCACCAAAAACGACTACCAGACCTATACTGAGTTGTCTGTCACCAACCCGTACTTCACCGTTGACGGTGTGAGCCTTGGCGGCCGCGTCTTCTATAACGACTTTGAAGCGGATGATGCAGATCTGTCCGACTATACCAACAAAAGTTATGGTACTGATGTAACGCTCGGCTTCCCGGTTAACGAATACAATACGCTGCGTGCGGGTCTGGGTTATGTACATAACAAACTGTCCAACATGCAGCCGCAGGTTGCGATGGATCGTTATCTTGAGTCAATGGGTGAGACCAATACCAACAGCTTTGCTGCTGATGACTTCACCTTTAACTATGGTTGGACATATAACAAGCTTGACCGTGGCTACTTCCCGACAGACGGTACGCGCGTCAACCTGAACGGTAAAGTGACCATTCCGGGTTCTGATAACGAATACTACAAATTGTCGATGGATACCGCGACCTACGTGCCGATTGATGACGATCACAAATGGGTTGTCCTGGGCCGTACCAAGGTAGGTTATGGAGACGGTATTGGCAGTAAAGAAATGCCGTTCTATGAGAACTTCTATGCCGGTGGTTCCAGCACCGTACGTGGTTTCCAGTCGAATACTATCGGTCCGAAAGCAGTTTATAAATCAGGGGCTTATGCAGGGGATCCTGACGACTACGAAGAGTGCACGAACAAGGACGGTAAAGACTGTAAATCAGATGATGCAGTCGGTGGTAACGCCATGGCTGTCGCCAGCCTGGAGTTTATTACCCCAACACCGTTTATTAGTGATAAATATGCCAACTCGGTTCGTACCTCCTTCTTCTGGGATATGGGTACCGTTTGGGATACTAATTGGCAGGATAGCGCAGAAACACGAGCTGTCGGTGTGCCAGATTACAGCGATCCGAGCAATATCCGTATGTCAGCGGGTATCGCTTTACAATGGATGTCCCCATTGGGGCCGTTGGTTTTCTCCTACGCCCAACCGTTCAAGAAGTACGATGGAGACAAAGCGGAACAGTTCCAGTTTAACATTGGTAAAACCTGGTAATTGTTCTTCGCAAAGGAATGTAGTGGTAGTGTAGCGCTGACTTTAGGCGATCTTGCATGGGATCGCCTGGCCACGCAAAGAACTGTACCTTCGGGTGCAAATGGGATGGTAAGGAGTTAATTGTGAAAAAGTGGTTATTAGCTGCAGGTCTCGGTTTAGCGATGGCAACGTCCGCACAGGCTGCTGACAAAATTGCAATCGTCAACATGGGTAGCCTGTTCCAACAGGTTGCACAGAAGACAGGTGTTTCCGCGACGCTGGAAAACGAGTTCAAAGGCCGTGCCAGCGAACTGCAGCGCATGGAATCCGATCTGCAATCTAAAATGCAGCGTCTGCAATCTATGAAAGCGGGTAGCGATCGTACCAAGCTGGAAAAAGACGTTATGGCTCAGCGCCAGACTTTCTCTCAGAAAGCTCAGGCTTTTGAGCAGGATCGTGCGCGTCGTTCCAACGAAGAACGTGGCAAACTGGTTACTCGTATCCAGACAGCTGTGAAATCTGTTGCTAACAGCCAGAGCATCGATCTGGTCGTTGACGCAAACACCGTTGCATACAATAGCAGCGATGTAAAAGACATCACCGCTGACGTACTGAAACAGGTTAAATAAGTAATGCCTTCAATTCGACTGGCTGATTTAGCAGAGCAGTTGGATGCAGAATTACACGGTGATGGCGATATCGTCATCACCGGCGTAGCGTCCATGCAATCTGCGCAAACTGGCAATATCACATTTATGGTGAATCCTAAGTACCGTGAACACTTAGGCGTATGCCAGGCTTCTGCCGTTGTGATGACGCAGGACGATCTTCCTTTTGCTAAGAGTGCGGCGCTGGTAGTGAAGAATCCCTACCTGACCTATGCTCGTATGGCGCAAATTTTAGATACCACGCCTCAGCCCGCACAGAACATTGCACCGAGTGCAGCGATCGATGCGACGGCGAAGCTGGGTAAAAATGTCTCTGTGGGCGCAAATGCGGTCATTGAGTCTGGCGTAGAGCTGGGCGATAACGTGGTTATCGGCGCAGGCTGCTTCGTCGGAAAAAATACAAAAATCGGTGCAGGTTCGCGTTTGTGGGCGAATGTGACGATTTACCACGACATTCAGATCGGTGAGAACTGCCTGATCCAGTCCAGCACTGTCGTCGGATCGGATGGATTTGGTTACGCGAACGATCGTGGTAACTGGGTGAAGATCCCGCAGCTTGGTCGTGTGATTATCGGCGATCGCGTCGAGATCGGCGCTTGTACCACCATTGACCGTGGTGCTCTGGACGATACTGTGATCGGTAATGGTGTTATCATTGATAATCAATGCCAGATTGCACATAACGTTGTGATTGGCGACAATACGGCGGTAGCCGGTGGCGTCATTATGGCGGGTAGCCTGAAGATTGGCCGTTACTGCATGATTGGCGGCGCCAGTGTGATCAATGGGCATATGGAAATATGCGACAAAGTCACGGTAACTGGCATGGGTATGGTGATGCGTCCTATCACTGAACCTGGCGTCTACTCCTCAGGCATTCCGCTACAACCCAATAAGGTATGGCGTAAAACAGCTGCACTGGTGATGAATATTGATGATATGAGCAAGCGCCTCAAAGTGATTGAGCGCAAGGTTAATCAACAAGACTAAAGCACCTTTTTTGCATGTCTGACTTTTCGGCCTGTCCCATTCATACGATTGCGACAGGCCGTGTTATTATTGCCTTTTAGTATATTTTGACAGGAAGAGTATTTTGACTACTAACACTCATACTCTGCATATTGAAGAGATTTTAGAACTTCTGCCGCACCGTTTTCCGTTTCTGCTGGTTGACCGTGTGCTGGATTTTGAAGAAGGTCGTTTTCTGCGCGCAGTGAAAAATGTATCCGTTAATGAGCCTTTCTTCCAGGGCCACTTCCCGGGCAAACCTATTTTCCCTGGCGTACTGATTCTGGAAGCGATGGCGCAGGCCACCGGAATCCTTGCGTTTAAAAGCGTAGGAAAACTGGAACCAGGCGAACTGTACTATTTCGCGGGTATTGACGAAGCGCGCTTTAAGCGTCCTGTCGTGCCAGGCGATCAGATGATCATGGAAGTGACTTTCGAGAAAACGCGCCGTGGCCTGACCCGTTTTAAAGGGGTTGCGCTGGTCGACGGTAAAGTTGTGTGCGAAGCAACGATGATGTGTGCCCGTAGCCGGGAGGCCTGATACGTGATTGATAAATCCGCCTTTATTCACCCTACCGCCATTGTGGAAGAGGGCGCCAGTATTGGCGCTAACGCTCACATTGGCCCATTTTGTATTGTTGGACCCCATGTTGAAATTGGTGAGGGTACCGTACTGAAGTCTCACGTTGTCGTGAATGGCCATACAAAAATTGGTCGCGATAACGAGATCTATCAGTTTGCCTCCATCGGCGAAGTTAACCAGGATCTGAAATATGCTGGCGAACCGACCCGCGTGGAAATTGGCGATCGCAACCGCATCCGCGAAAGCGTCACCATTCATCGTGGCACAGTGCAGGGCGGTGGAGTGACGAAGGTGGGCAGCGATAACTTACTGATGATTAATGCGCACGTCGCGCATGATTGTACGGTAGGCAACCGCTGTATTCTGGCGAATAACGCCACGCTTGCCGGACATGTTTCGCTGGATGATTTTGTTATCATCGGCGGCATGACTGCGGTGCATCAATTCTGCATCATCGGCGCGCATGTAATGGTTGGCGGCTGTTCTGGCGTTGCTCAGGATGTGCCCCCGTACGTTATCGCCCAGGGCAACCACGCGACGCCGTTTGGCGTCAACATCGAAGGTCTGAAGCGTCGTGGGTTCACCCGCGAAGCGATTACCGCGATTCGTAATGCCTACAAAGCGTTGTACCGTAGCGGTAAAACTCTGGAAGAAGTGAAGCCGGAAATCGCCGAACTGGCGAAACAGTACCCCGAAGTCCAGGCTTTCAGCGACTTCTTTGAGCGCTCAACGCGTGGTCTGATTCGTTAATGACTGAGCAGCGTCCTTTAACGATTGCCCTCGTCGCCGGAGAAACCTCCGGCGATATTCTTGGTGCAGGGCTAATTCGCGCACTCAAAGCTCGTGTTCCCAATGCGCGTTTTGTTGGCGTGGCGGGGCCGCTAATGCAGGCCGAAGGCTGTGAAGCCTGGTACGAAATGGAAGAACTGGCGGTGATGGGCATTGTTGAAGTGCTCGGACGTCTGCGCCGTTTACTGCATATTCGTGCCGATCTCACTCGTCGATTCACCGATCTCAAGCCGGATGTTTTCGTTGGTATTGATGCGCCTGATTTCAATATTACCCTTGAAGGGAACTTGAAAAAGCAGGGCATAAAAACCATTCATTATGTCAGTCCGTCCGTCTGGGCGTGGCGACAGAAACGCGTTTTCAAAATAGGCAGATCCACCAATATGGTGCTGGCCTTTCTGCCTTTCGAAAAAGCGTTTTATGACAAATTTAACGTCCCGTGCCGCTTTATCGGCCACACCATGGCGGATGCCATGCCGTTGGATCCGGATAAAAACGCGGCACGTGATATTCTGGGTATTCCCCACGATGCTCACTGCCTGGCGCTGCTGCCTGGAAGCCGTGGCGCTGAAGTGGAGATGCTCAGCGCCGATTTTCTGAAAACGGCGCAGCTGTTACGTCAGCATTACCCGGATCTCGAAGTGGTGGTGCCGCTGGTCAATGCCAAACGCCGGGAGCAGTTTGAGCGTATCAAGGCTGAGGTTGCGCCGGAGCTTTCCGTGCATCTGCTTAATGGCATGGGACGTGAAGCGATGGTGGCCAGCGACGCCGCACTGCTGGCTTCAGGCACCGCTGCGCTGGAGTGTATGCTGGCAAAGTGTCCGATGGTGGTCGGCTACCGCATGAAACCCTTCACCTTCTGGCTGGCGAAGCGTCTGGTGAAAACGGATTACGTTTCGCTACCTAACCTGTTAGCGGGAAGAGAACTGGTTAAAGAGCTGTTGCAGGAAGAGTGTGAGCCGCATGCGCTGGCGCAAGCGCTGTTGCCGTTACTGGCGAATGGCAAAACCAGCCATGCGATGCACGACACATTCCGTGAACTGCACCAGCAGATCCGTTGCAATGCCGATGAGCAGGCAGCGGATGCAGTCCTGGAGTTAACGCTATGATTGAATTTGTTTATCCGCATACGCATTTAGTGGCGGGTGTGGATGAAGTCGGGCGTGGTCCTTTGGTCGGTGCGGTTGTTACTGCTGCCGTTATTCTGGATCCGGCTCGCCCGATTATCGGTCTTAACGACTCAAAAAAACTGTCAGAAAAACGTCGCCTGGCGCTGTTTGATGAAATCAAAGAAAAAGCGTTAAGCTGGAGCGTAGGCCGTGCAGAACCGCATGAAATCGACGATCTGAATATTTTGCATGCCACCATGCTGGCGATGCAGCGTGCGGTCGCGGGTCTGCATATTGCGCCAGAATACGTACTGATTGACGGCAATCGTTGCCCGGCATTACCGGTACCGTCGATGGCGGTAGTCAAAGGTGATAGCCGCGTTGCGGAGATTAGCGCAGCGTCAATACTGGCAAAAGTGACCCGCGATGCTGAAATGGCTGCGCTGGATACGGTTTTTCCGCAGTATGGTTTTGCACAGCACAAAGGCTATCCAACTGCTTTTCATCTGGAAAAATTGGCACTGTATGGCGCGACAGAGCACCATCGCCGCAGTTTTGGCCCCGTCAAACGCGCACTGGGACTCACGTCCTGATTCTTGTGTCGAAGGAATCTGAAGATGTCTGAACCACGTTTCGTCCACCTCCGGGTGCACAGCGACTACTCCATGATCGATGGGCTGGCGAAAACCGGGCCGCTGGTGAAGAAGGCGGCCGCGTTAGGCATGCCCGCGCTGGCGATCACCGATTTTACCAACCTCTGTGGTCTGGTGAAGTTTTACGGAGCGGGTCACGGCGCCGGCATTAAACCGATTGTTGGTGCAGATTTTCATGTCCGCAGTGAGCTATTGGGTGATGAACTCACGCAACTCACCGTGCTGGCCGCTAACAATACCGGTTATCAGAATCTGACGTTGTTGATATCAAAAGCCTATCAGCGCGGGTATGGCGCAGAAGGGCCGGTCATCGACAGGGACTGGCTGGTCGAGCTAAAAGAAGGTTTGATTTTGCTCTCCGGCGGCCGGATGGGCGACGTCGGACGTAGCTTGTTGCGCGGTAATAGCGCCCTGGTTGACGAATGCGTGGCGTTTTACGAAGCGCATTTTCCGGATAGCTACTTCCTTGAGCTGATCCGTACCGGCAGACAAGATGAAGAAAACTATCTGCATGCCGCGGTAGAACTGGCCGAAAGGCGTGGTTTGCCGGTGGTGGCGACCAACGATGTTCGCTTCCTGGAAACCGGTGATTTCGACGCGCATGAAATCCGTGTGGCGATCCACGACGGATTCACTCTTGACGATCCCAAACGTCCGCGTAACTACTCCGCGCAGCAGTATATGCGCAGCGAAGACGAGATGTGCGAGCTGTTCTCCGATATCCCGGAGGCGCTGCAAAACACCGTCGAAATCGCCAAACGCTGTAACGTCACGGTGCGCCTTGGCGAATATTTCCTGCCGCAGTTCCCGACCGGCGATATGACCACCGAGGACTTCCTCGTGGCCAAGTCGAAAGAGGGTCTGGAAGAGCGTCTTGAATTCCTGTTCCCGGATCCGGAAGTGCGCGCCAAGCGTCGTCCGGAGTATGACGAGCGTCTGGATGTGGAACTACAGGTTATCAACCAGATGGGATTCCCAGGCTACTTCCTGATCGTTATGGAATTTATCCAGTGGTCGAAGGATAACGGTGTACCAGTCGGCCCGGGACGTGGTTCCGGCGCAGGTTCGCTGGTGGCCTATGCGCTAAAAATTACCGACCTGGATCCGCTGGAATTTGACCTGCTGTTCGAACGTTTCCTCAACCCGGAACGTGTCTCAATGCCCGACTTCGACGTTGACTTCTGTATGGAGAAACGCGACCAGGTTATTGAACACGTGGCGGAAATGTACGGTCGTGATGCGGTTTCACAGATTATTACTTTCGGTACGATGGCGGCAAAAGCGGTTATCCGTGACGTGGGCCGCGTGCTGGGGCACCCGTACGGCTTCGTGGAGCGTATTTCGAAACTGGTGCCGCCCGATCCGGGCATGACGTTGGCGAAAGCCTTCGAAGCTGAACCCCAACTGCCGGAAATCTATGAGGCGGATGAAGAGGTTAAAGCGCTGATCGATATGGCGCGTAAGCTGGAAGGCGTCACGCGTAACGCCGGTAAGCACGCCGGTGGCGTGGTTATCGCTCCGACCAAAATTACCGATTTTGCGCCGCTATACTGCGATGAACAGGGGCTACACCCGGTTACTCAGTTTGATAAGAACGACGTGGAATACGCCGGCCTGGTGAAGTTCGACTTCCTGGGTCTGCGCACACTGACTATCATCAACTGGGCGCTGGAGATGATCAACGCCCGCCGTGAAAAGAACGGCGAGCCGCCGCTGGATATCGCAGCCATTCCGCTTGACGATAAGAAAAGCTTCGACATGCTGCAACGCTCGGAGACCACCGCGGTATTCCAGCTTGAATCCCGCGGCATGAAGGATCTGATCAAACGTCTGCAGCCTGACTGCTTCGAAGATATGATCGCTCTGGTGGCCCTGTTCCGCCCTGGCCCGCTACAGTCGGGGATGGTAGATAACTTTATCGACCGTAAGCATGGGCGCGAAGAGATTTCCTACCCGGACGTACAATGGCAGCATGAGTGTCTGAAGCCGGTACTGGAGCCAACCTACGGCATTATCCTGTATCAGGAACAGGTTATGCAGATTGCCCAGGAGCTGTCCGGTTATACGCTTGGCGGCGCGGATATGCTGCGTCGTGCGATGGGTAAGAAAAAGCCGGAAGAGATGGCCAAGCAGCGCGGCACCTTTGAAGAAGGGGCGAAAAAGCGCGGCGTCGACGGCGAACTGGCGATGAAAATCTTTGACCTGGTGGAGAAATTCGCCGGTTACGGATTTAACAAATCGCACTCCGCAGCCTATGCGCTCGTCTCTTACCAGACGCTGTGGCTGAAGGCACATTACCCAGCCGAGTTTATGGCAGCGGTAATGACGGCCGATATGGATAACACCGAGAAAGTGGTCGGGCTGGTGGATGAATGCTGGCGCATGGGGCTAAAAATCCTGCCGCCGGACATTAACTCCGGGCTTTACCATTTCCACGTTAACGATGATGGCGAGATTGTTTACGGCATCGGCGCGATAAAAGGCGTGGGTGAAGGGCCAATTGAAGCTATTATTGAGGCGCGCAACGAAGGCGGTTACTTCCGCGAGCTGTTTGATCTCTGTGCGCGTACGGATATCAAAAAACTTAATCGCCGGGTGCTGGAAAAACTGATTATGTCCGGGGCGTTTGACCGCCTTGGCCCACACCGCGCGGCGTTGATGAATTCGCTGAATGATGCGCTAAAAGCCGCCGATCAGCATGCGAAAGCCGAGGCTATTGGCCAGGCTGATATGTTTGGCGTGCTGGCGGAAGAGCCGGAACAAATTGAACAGTCTTATGCCAACTGTACACCGTGGCCTGAGCAGGTAGTATTAGACGGTGAGCGTGAAACGTTAGGGCTTTACCTGACGGGACACCCCATCAACCAGTATTTAAAAGAAATTGAGCGCTATGTTGGAGGCCACAGGCTGAAAGACATGCATCCGACAGAACGTGGTAAAGTCACCACGGCTGCGGGGCTCGTCATTGCCGCGCGGGTAATGGTCACCAAGCGCGGCAATCGTATCGGCATCTGTACCCTGGATGACCGTTCCGGGCGTCTGGAAGTTATGTTGTTTACCGATGCCCTGGATAAATACCAGCAATTGCTGGAAAAAGACCGCATACTTATCGTCAGCGGACAGGTCAGCTTTGATGACTTCAGCGGCGGGCTTAAAATGATGGCCCGTGAAGTCATGGATATTGACGAAGCCCGGGAAAAATATGCTCGCGGGCTTGCTATCTCGCTGACGGACAGGCAAATTGATGACCAGCTTTTAAACCGACTCCGTCAGTCTCTGGAACCCCACCGCTCGGGGACAATTCCAGTACATCTCTACTATCAGAGGGCGGATGCACGTGCGCGGTTGCGTTTTGGCGCGACGTGGCGTGTCTCTCCGAGCGATCGTTTGCTAAACGATCTCCGCGGCCTTATTGGTTCGGAGCAGGTGGAACTGGAGTTTGACTAATACAGGAATACTATGAGTCTGAATTTCCTTGATTTTGAACAGCCGATTGCAGAGCTGGAAGCAAAAATCGATTCTCTGACTGCGGTTAGCCGTCAGGATGAGAAACTGGATATTAACATCGATGAAGAAGTGCATCGTCTGCGTGAAAAAAGCGTAGAACTGACGCGTAAAATCTTCGCCGATCTTGGCGCATGGCAGGTAGCCCAACTGGCGCGCCATCCACAGCGTCCGTACACCCTGGATTATGTCCGCCTGGCGTTTGATGAATTTGATGAGCTGGCGGGCGATCGTGCCTATGCGGATGACAAAGCTATCGTCGGCGGTATCGCGCGTCTGGATGGCCGTCCGGTGATGATCATTGGTCATCAGAAAGGCCGTGAGACCAAAGAAAAAATTCGTCGTAATTTCGGCATGCCAGCGCCGGAAGGCTATCGCAAAGCGCTGCGTCTGATGGAAATGGCTGAACGTTTCAACATGCCGATCATTACCTTCATTGACACCCCTGGGGCTTACCCGGGCGTGGGCGCTGAAGAACGTGGTCAGTCTGAAGCGATCGCGCGCAACCTGCGTGAAATGTCGCGTCTGAGCGTACCGGTCATCTGCACCGTTATCGGTGAAGGTGGTTCCGGCGGCGCGCTGGCGATCGGCGTAGGCGATAAAGTGAATATGCTGCAATACAGCACCTATTCCGTTATCTCCCCGGAAGGCTGCGCGTCTATTCTGTGGAAAAGCGCCGATAAAGCGCCGCTGGCCGCAGAAGCGATGGGGATTATCGCGCCGCGTTTGAAAGAGCTGAAGCTTATCGACTCTATCATTCCTGAACCGCTGGGTGGCGCGCACCGCAACCCGGAAGCCATGGCGGCGTCGCTGAAAGCGCAACTGCTGGCCGATCTCGCCGATCTTGATGTGTTAGGTAAAGAAGATCTGAAAAACCGTCGTTACCAGCGTCTGATGAGCTACGGCTACGCGTAAACTGCATTCATTCTGAAAAGGGCCACAATGCTGTGGCCCTTTTTTTTACCTGCTGTTTGACCAGGCTATGCTTAACTAAGGTTTTTCCAGGAGGAACGCATGAATATCATTGCCATCATGGGACCGCATGGCGTCTTTTATAAAGATGAGCCCATCAAGGAACTTGAGCGTGCGCTACAACAGCAGGGGTTTCAGATTATCTGGCCGCAGAATAGCGTTGACCTGCTGAAGTTTATCGAACATAACCCGCGAATTTGCGGCGTCATTTTTGACTGGGATGAATACAGTCTGGATCTGTGCAGTGAGATCAACCAGCTAAACGAATATCTTCCGCTCTACGCCTTTATTAATACCCATTCGACGATGGATGTCAGCGCCCATGATCTGCGTATGGCGCTGTGGTTTTTTGAGTATGCGCTGGGCCAGTCTGAAGACATTGCCACCCGCATCCGCCAGTACACCAGTGAATATCTGGATAACATCACGCCGCCTTTTACCAAAGCGCTATTTACCTATGTGAAGGAAGGAAAGTATACCTTCTGCACGCCCGGTCATATGGCGGGAACGGCGTACCAGAAAAGCCCGGTCGGCTGCCTGTTCTATGATTTCTTTGGCGGCAATACGCTGAAAGCCGATGTGTCCATTTCTGTGACCGAGCTGGGTTCGCTGCTGGATCATACCGGCCCGCACCTGGAAGCGGAGGAGTATATCGCGCGCACTTTTGGCGCCGAGCAGAGCTATATGGTGACCAACGGCACGTCCACCTCCAATAAAATTGTTGGTATGTATGCCGCACCAACGGGCAGTACGCTGTTGATTGACCGCAACTGTCATAAGTCGTTGGCGCATTTGCTGATGATGAGCGATGTGGTGCCAATCTGGTTGAAGCCGACGCGTAATGCGTTGGGTATTCTGGGTGGTATCCCCCGAAGGGAATTTACCCGTGCAAGCATTGAAAGCAAGATAGAGGAGACCCCCCAGGCGCAATGGCCGGTGCATGCGGTGATCACCAACTCTACCTATGACGGCCTGCTGTATAACACCAACTGGATCAAGCAAACGCTGGATGTGCCCTCTATCCATTTTGATTCAGCCTGGGTGCCATATACCCATTTTCATCCGATCTATCAGGGGAAAAGCGGGATGAGCGGTGAGCGCGTGCCGGGGAAGGTGATTTTTGAAACCCAGTCCACCCACAAGATGCTGGCGGCGTTGTCACAGGCTTCTTTGATCCACATTAAGGGTGACTACGACGAAGACACCTTCAACGAAGCCTTTATGATGCACACATCCACTTCGCCGAGTTACCCGATTGTTGCCTCGATAGAAACCGCAGCGGCCATGCTGCGAGGCAATTCAGGCAAGCGGTTAATCAATCGTTCGGTGGAGCGGGCGCTGCATTTTCGTAAAGAAGTGCAGCGGTTGCGTGAAGAGTCGGATGGCTGGTTTTTTGATATCTGGCAGCCGGAAAGGGTGGATGAAGCAGAATGCTGGCCGGTAGCGCCTGGTGAAGACTGGCACGGATTTGTCGATGCTGACGCCGACCACATGTTCCTCGACCCGGTGAAAGTCACTATTCTGACGCCGGGGATGGATGAACAAGGAAATATGAGTGAAGAGGGGATCCCCGCCGCGTTGGTGGCGAAATTCCTTGATGAACGCGGCGTGGTTGTCGAGAAAACGGGACCGTATAATCTGTTGTTCCTGTTCAGCATCGGTATTGATAAAACCCGGGCGATGGGCCTGCTGCGCGGCCTGACGGAATTTAAGCGTTCGTACGATCTGAATTTACGCGTGAAAAACATGCTGCCGGATCTGTATGCCGAGGATCCCGATTTTTATCGCAATATGCGTATTCAGGATCTGGCGCAGGGGATCCATAGGCTTATTCGCCAGCACGATCTCTCCGGGCTGATGCTGCGGGCATTTGATACCTTACCGGAAATGAAAATGACGCCGCATCAGGCCTGGCAGCGGCAGATCAAAGGTGAGGTTGAAACGGTGGCGCTTGATCAACTGGTGGGGCGCGTTTCCGCCAATATGATCCTGCCTTATCCGCCCGGAGTACCGCTCTTGATGCCTGGTGAAATGATCACGGAAAAAAGCCGGGCTGTACTCGATTTCCTGCTGATGCTGTGTTCAGTGGGCCATCATTATCCTGGATTTGAAACCGATATCCATGGCGCTAAACTGGGTGAGGATGGCGTGTATCGTGTGAGAGTCTTAAAAATGGCATAACGACTTGCCTGAACCCATTACGCACGAGTAACGTGCTGAAAGAACAAACGAAAGAGGCGATGACGCTATGCTGGAATTAAAACAGGTTCACCATATTGCCATTATTGCGACGGACTACGCGGTGAGTAAGGCATTTTACTGCGATGTGCTGGGCTTCACCCTGATGAGCGAAGCCTACCGGGAAGAGCGTGACTCCTGGAAAGGCGATCTGGCATTGAACGGTCAGTATGTGATTGAGCTCTTTTCTTTCCCATTTCCACCTTGCCGCCCTAGTCGACCGGAAGCCTGTGGTTTACGTCATCTGGCGTTCAGTGTGGATGATGTAGAGAAAGCGATCGCGCATCTAGAGGCTCGCGATGTGAAGTGTGAGGCGGTACGCATCGATCCTTTTACCGGCAAACGCTTTACGTTTTTTAACGATCCCGACGGATTACCGCTCGAACTGTATGAGCTGTAAGGCTTGTTATTGTGGCGTTAGCCCGGTAACGTGCCGGGCAATGCCATTGTAAGTAACCATCATGACAACACTCACGCTGAATACTTCACTGCTGAATTCTCAATCGATTCTGGTCGCCTTTAGCGGCGGGCTGGACTCCACCGTGCTGCTGCATCAGTTAGTGCTGTGGCGAGCACAGCACCCTGACGTTACGTTGCGCGCAATCCATATTCATCATGGACTAAGTCCCCATGCGGACAGCTGGGTGCAGCACTGTGAATCGATATGCGCGCAGTGGCAGGTGCCGTTGGCGGTTGAACGGGTCCGTCTGGAGGATGATGGCCTGGGTATAGAAGCTCAGGCGCGGCGGGCGCGCTATCACGCATTTGCACAGACGTTACTGCCGGGCGAGGTACTGATGACCGCCCAGCATTTGGATGACCAGTGCGAAACCTTTCTGCTGGCACTTAAGCGCGGCAGTGGTCCTGCCGGGCTTTCCGCCATGGGGGAAAGCTCACCGTTCGCCGGGACCCGGCTGATCCGACCGCTGCTGGCGCAAACACGAGAGGCGCTGGAAGGGTGGGCGCGACAGCACCAATTATGCTGGATCGAAGATGAAAGTAATCAGGATGATACCTACGATCGCAATTTCCTCAGATTGCGCGTTACTCCCTTGCTGCAACAGCGTTGGCCACACTTCGCGCAAGCTACAGCCCGCAGCGCCGCGCTGTGCGCCGAGCAGGAGAGCTTGCTGGATGAATTGCTTGCCAGCGATCTAGCCGACTGTGTCACGGCCCAGGGAACACTGTTGCTGGCGCCGCTTATGATGATGAGCGATGTGCGGCGTGCTGCGCTGCTTCGCCGCTGGCTGGCGGGATTACATGCGCCAATGCCTTCCCGTGACGCTCTGGAACGTATCTGGCAGGAAGTCGCGCTGGCACGAGAGGATGCTTCCCCCTGTTTTCGCCTTGGAGGGTTCGACATTCGTCGCTACCAGTCGCAACTGTGGTGGGTGAAACCGGTCGACGGGCACAGCGAAACCGTCATTCCTTGGCCATGCTGGCAAACGCCGCTGACGCTGCCCGTTGGGCTGGGATCGGTGCAGTTAATCTCCGCAGGCGAATTGCGCGTGCCTAAAGCGGACGAGCTGGTCAGTATTCGTTTTAAAGCGCCAGGCGTATTACATATTGTCGGGCGTAACGGTGGACGTAAATTAAAGAAAATCTGGCAGGAGCAGGGGATTCCACCCTGGCGACGAGATACCACGCCGCTGCTGTTTTATGGTGAAACGTTGATTGCGGCTGCGGGTGTTTTTGTGACGCGTGAGGGAATAGCAGAAGATGAAGAAGGTGTGAGTCTGATTTGGTATGCCTGATGGCACTGCGCTTATCCGGCCTACGTATTGCATGGACCGTAGGCCGGATAAGGTGCTTGCACCGCCATCCGGCAACAAAATAATCAGGATTCGCTGACGACCACGGTACCGATTTGTGGGTGGCTGAAGCTGGCAATTTTGTCGAGGCGAAGCTCACGTGTTTCACCTGCGACCTCTGCGACCAGATATTCCACGTTTTTGCGGGAAACCAGATCGTTTGCCTTCGCTTGCAAAACTTCGCCATCTTTTAACGCCAACGTCAGTAACAAATGGTGCTGGCAGGCGAGTTCAAGATTGTCGTAATCATCACAGTTGATGGGTTGATACGTTTCATTCATTGACATAATCGCTCACCAGTAAGTTCGCGGCAGCATAGGCCGCTTTTTCCCTGACCGACTCTGAAAGGGCGCTGTCTGCCGCCACTTCATTAAGCACCTTCAATACGCAGCCCAGCGCATCCGGGACATACCCTAAGTCTCCGCTGGCGATTTCCGCGTACCGCTTGCGTATTAACTCACAATATTTTTCCACATGCCCTCCTGTCAGCACTCTGACTTAACCGTGGATGCAAGTCTAAGCCTACGAAGATAAACTCTGTTTAGCAAGGTGACTATACCATACTCATTCAGGCAATATCAGCGCCTTGATAGAGGCGCTGTTAGCAGCCTTTTGCCGTGGTTTTCGCTACAATGTGCGCCTGATTCGAAAGGAGTTCTCAAATGGCGCTTAAAGCGACAATCTATAAAGCTGTAGTCAATGTGGCGGATCTTGACCGCAACCAATTCCTTGACGCAGCCTTGACGCTGGCGCGTCACCCTTCAGAAACCCAGGAGCGCATGATGCTGCGTCTGCTGGCGTGGATTAAATATGCCGATGAGCGCCTGCAGTTTACGCGGGGCTTGAGTGCGGAAGATGAACCGGAAGCATGGCTGCGAAACGACCATCTGGGCATTGATTTATGGATTGAACTCGGCCTGCCGGATGAGCGCCGTATTAAGAAAGCCTGCACTCAGTCTGCTGAGGTGGCCCTGTTTACCTACAACAGCCGTGCGGCCCAGATCTGGTGGCAACAAAACCAGAGTAAGTGCGCGCAGTTTAAAAATCTTACCGTGTGGTATCTGGATGACGAACAGCTGGCACAACTGAGTGAATTTGCTGGTCGCACCATGGCGCTGCAGGCGACGATCCAGGATGGCGCGATCTGGTTGTCCGATTCTCAGAACAATCTGGAAATTCATCTGACCGCGTGGCAGCCGCGTTCATGATTGTTATCTCCCGAAACGTCTCTATCCCTGATAATGAGCTGGAAATCACGGCGATTCGGGCGCAGGGCGCGGGCGGTCAGCACGTTAACAAGACCTCGACGGCTATCCATTTGCGCTTTGACATTCGGGCCTCTGGCCTGCCAGAGTATTATAAGGAACGACTGCTTGCCGCCAGCCATCATCTGATTAGCAGCGATGGCATTATTATCATTAAGGCGCAGGAATACCGTAGCCAGGAGCTTAATCGGGAAGCGGCAATCTCGCGGCTGGTGGCGGTGATCAAAGAATTAACCGCAGTGCAAAAAAGCCGACAGGCAACGCGTCCTACGCGCGCTTCGAAAGAGCGTAGGTTGTCGTCGAAGGCGCAAAAATCCACAGTGAAAGCACTGCGCGGGAGAGTTCGTCGAACGCAAGACTGACGAGCAGGAATAAAAATTTATAAGGAATTGATAGTGAAAACAGCAATATTGTCCGTAGTCGCTGCATGCACGCTTTTTTCCTTGATCGGCTGTAACAATCGTACTGAAGTCGAAGTACTACAGCCGACACGGGCGGCAGAATTAAAACCGATGCAGCAGAGCTGGCGTGGCATCCTGCCTTGCGCAGACTGCGAAGGGATTGAAACTTCTCTGTTCCTTGAAAAAGACGGAACATGGGTGATGAACGAACGCTATCAGGGGGTGAGGGATGAACCGTCGTCCTTTGCCTCTTATGGTACATGGGCGCGCACTGCTGACAAGCTGGTGCTGACCGACAGCAAAGGTGAAAAGTCGTACTACCGGGTAAAAGGTGAAGCGCTGGAAATGCTCGATCGTGAAGGTAATCCGATTGAGTCGCAGTTCAACTACACGCTCCAGCCGGTTTCCGCCAGCTTACCAGTGACGCCAATGCCGATGCGGGGGATGTACTTCTATATGGCTGATGCAGCTATCTTTACCGACTGCGCAACGGGTAAACGGATGCCGGTGGCGAATAACGCCCAGCTTGAGCGTGACTATTTAGCCGCTCGCGCGGAAAACGGGCAGTCCGTACTGCTGACGCTGGAAGCGCATTTCACGCTGGAGGCGAACCCGGACACCGGCGAAAAAGTGAAAACGCTGATGGCGGATAAAGATGCGAAGTTTATCCCTGGTAAAGCGTGTAATTAATCGATAAAAAAGGCCCTGATAATCAGGGCCTTTTGCTGGTATTAGCCTTTAATGGCTTTTACCAGGTAGTCGACGATGTCGCCTGTTTTAATCAACTGCTTCTCGCCGTTACGACGGTATTTGTATTCGATATCGTCGTTGTCGAGGTTACGGTCGCCCAGCACGATGGTGTGCGGAATACCGATCAGTTCCATATCGGCAAACATCACGCCCGGACGCTCTTTACGGTCGTCCATCAGCACTTCAATGCCCTGCGCGCGCAACTCAGCGTACAGTTTTTCAGCCAGTTCCTGCACGCGATAGGACTTATGCATGTTCATCGGCAGAATTGCCACCTGGAACGGGGCAATGGCGTCTGGCCAGACGATACCGCGATCGTCATAGTTCTGTTCGATAGCGGCAGCAACCACGCGAGTTACCCCGATACCGTAGCAACCCATGGTCAGGATCTGGTTACGACCGTCTTCGCCCTGAACGGCGGCTTTCATCGCTTCAGAGTACTTGGTGCCCAACTGGAAGATGTGACCCACTTCGATGCCGCGTTTAATCAGCAACGTACCCTTGCCATCCGGACTCGGGTCGCCAGCGACCACGTTACGGATGTCCGCAACTTCCGGGGTGGCAACGTCGCGATCCCAGTTGATACCGAAATAGTGCTTACCGTCGATGTTCGCGCCCGCAGCGAAATCGCTCATCACGGCAACGGTACGGTCGATAACAACCGGAATTGGCATGTTCACCGGACCCAGAGATCCCGGACCCGCTTTCACCAACGCGCGAATTTCTTCTTCAGTGGCGAAGGTCAGCGGGCTGGCAACCTGCGGCAGTTTTTCCGCTTTGACTTCGTTCAGCTCGTGATCGCCGCGAACCAGCAGCGCAATCAGCGGAGACTTGCTGCCTTCAACCGCTTTCACCAGCAGGGTTTTTACGGTTTTTTCGATCGGCAGGTTGAACTGTTCAACCAGCTCGGCGATGGTTTTCGCGTTCGGCGTATCAACCAGCGTCATCTCCTGCGTTGCTGCCGCACGCGGCTCTTTCGGGGCCACGGCTTCGGCGAATTCGATGTTTGCTGCATAGTCGGAGGAGTCGGAGAAGATCACATCGTCTTCGCCGCTCTGCGCCAGCACCTGGAATTCGTGAGAGGCGCTACCGCCGATTGAACCGGTGTCCGCCTGGACCGCACGGAAATCGAGACCCATACGGCTGAAGATCTTGCTGTACGCCGCATACATCGCGTCGTAGGTCTCCTGCAGGGATTCCTGAGAAGTATGGAAAGAATAAGCATCTTTCATCAGGAATTCGCGGGAACGCATCACGCCGAAGCGCGGACGGACTTCGTCACGGAATTTAGTCTGGATCTGGTAAAAGTTCAGCGGCAGCTGTTTGTAAGAGCTCAGCTCATTACGAATCAGGTCGGTGATCACTTCTTCATGCGTTGGGCCAAGGACGAACGGGCGATCGCCACGGTCAGCAATACGCAGCAGTTCCGGGCCGTATTGTTCCCAACGGCCACTCTCTTGCCACAGCTCAGAGGGCTGAACGACCGGCATCAACACCTCGATCGCACCGGCGTTGTTCATCTCTTCACGCACGATGTTTTCGACTTTTTTCAGGACGCGCACGCCGGTCGGCAGCCAGGTATATAACCCGGAGGCCAGCTTGCGGATCATCCCGGCGCGCAGCATCAGCTGGTGGCTGATGACTTCGGCGTCGGCAGGTGTCTCCTTCAGAGTGGAGAGCAGATATTGGCTAGTACGCATGTTGTTACGGTTCCAGTTGAACGATCGAACAGGCTCAAAACGAGCCTGGCACAAAACAAAAGTGGTTTAGTTTACCAGCGAGAAAGGGATGTCAAAAGAGTACGCGACGCAAATTAGCGGGCTTCCAGAGCAAAGACCTCAAATCCTGACGGCGTAACGCGCCAGCGGACGTTAAAGCCCAGCAGCCAAACGGCATAGGTTTTGCCTTCTTCCTCGTTTTTACGGTAGGCAGGACGGGGATCCTGCGCCAGCACTTCGGCAATAAACTGGCGAAGATGCGGATAACGTTTTTCCAGCCCAGCCAGTTGCCCAGCGATCTCTTCACTGAACGTCACATCTATGCTGGCCTGCGGTGCATCCTGAGCATAGCTGGCGCGAGCAGCGGGCAGCGATTCGGCAAATGGCAGATACGGCTTAATATCCACTACCGGCGTACCATCGACAAGATCCAGTCCGCCGAGCTCAAGGATAACGTGCTCTTTATGGCAGCGGATGCCCCGCAGCTCAACCAAAGACATGCCAACAGGGTTAGGACGAAACGTTGAACGCGTGGCGAAGACACCCATTCTGGCGTTGCCGCCAAGACGGGGAGGGCGCACGGTTGGACGCCATCCTCCTTCCATTGTCTGATGAAAAACAAAAATCACCCACAAATGGCTGAAGGCTTCCAGGCCGCGAACAGCTTCGGCCTGGTTATAGGGAGCGAGCAAATGCAGTTCGCCGCTGGCGCTTTTCACCAGACCTGGCTGGCGTGGAACAGCGAACTTTTCTTTATAAGGTGAGCGGATAACGCCTATTTGCTCGAACTGAAAATGGCTCATTTCGCCGAAATGTTCAGTGCAGAACCAATGCAAACCGCCTGACGATAGCAACCTGGGGTCCCGCTGGTTACTTCGCAACTGTGCAGCAATACCGCATTCGCTTTCATTTTAGAGGCGTTAATCTGCATGCGTTTACGTGCGGTTGGGATGCTAGGAGGGGAATCCTGGTTTGATGCCTGGCAGGATTCGCCGCTGACTTCGCCGAGATCGCGGAACGGTTTACCCACTAAATCTTCGGCGTTAGTAATGATTCTTACCGGCGCCGCGCGCGGTGCTTTTGGTTTTTCCGGCTCCGCTTTTGGCGGGGTAGCGGTGCTTTGAACGGGTTCAACAGGGGATCTGCTTAACATAGAACAGCCGCTCAGCATGAGTGCTACTAAACAGATCGGTAAAGCACGCATAATATTTCCTCAATGAATGATCTAAACGTCAGATATTGAATCAGGTGCTTGCATAAATGACAAGACGGGCAAGCGCCCGTCCTGATGATATTACAGATTCTGGAAACAGCCTAAAATTACCAGCCCTTAACCGCACCGCCGTTGAAGACTTTGTTTGCCGCTTCGTACACTTCGTCAGACTGGTAGGCCTGCACGAATTTCTTCACGTTCTCAGCATCTTTGTTGTCTTCACGGGTCACGATCAGGTTTACGTACGGAGAATCTTTATCTTCAACAAAGATACCGTCTTTTGCCGGGGTCAGGCCAATCTGGCTGGCGTAGGTGGTGTTGATGACCGCCAGGGCGATTTGCGCATCGTCCAGTGAACGCGGCAGCTGCGGCGCTTCCAGTTCAACCAGCTTCAGGTTTTTCGGGTTTTCAATCACGTCCAGCGCGGTCGGCAGCAGGCCAACACCGTCTTTCAGTTTGATTAAGCCCACTTTTTGCAGCAGCAGCAGCGAGCGGCCGAGGTTAGTCGGGTCGTTTGGAATCGCGACCTGAGAACCTTCCTGCAGCTCATCCAGTGATTTGATTTTTTTGGAATAGCCCGCAATCGGGTAAACAAAAGTATTGCCCGCGGCAACCAGCTTGTAACCACGATCTTTAATCTGCTGATCCAGGTACGGTTTGTGCTGGAAGGCGTTAGCATCAATGTCGCCTTTGCTCAGCGCTTCGTTAGGCAGGACGTAATCGTTAAACGTGACCAGCTCAACGTCCAGACCGTATTTTTCTTTTGCCACTTTCTGCGCGACTTCTGCAACCTGTTGCTCTGCGCCAACAATAACGCCCACTTTGATGTGGTTAGGATCTTTTTCATCCTGACCGCAACCCACAAGTGCCAGAGAACCGATCAGGGCTCCAACTGCCGCAAAGGTTTTGAATTTGAACGCCATGCTTATTTCCTTTCTTAATGAGTTTTTAGTGTTGTGTGCAACGTTATTTGTGCGTGACAACCCGGACGATGCGATCGCCGGATAACTGAATTAAATAAACCAGAACGACGAGCAATACCAGTACTGTATTCATCACGGTAGCGTTGTAGCCAATATAACCGTACTGGTAACCAATCTGTCCCAGACCACCTGCGCCGACGGCACCGCCCATCGCGGAATAGCCAACCAACGTGATGAGCGTGATGGTGGCGGCATTGACCAGACCCGGCAGCGCTTCTGGCAGCAATACCTTACGTACAATCTGCAACGGCGTGGCGCCCATCGCACGGGAGGCTTCAATCAGCCCGGTCGGGATTTCCAGCAGCGCGTTTTCCACCATACGGGCGATAAACGGCGCGGCGCCGACGGTCAGCGGGACGATAGCGGCCTGCAGCCCAATAGAGGTACCCACAATCATGCGGGTGAATGGAATCATCCACACCAGCAAAATAATGAATGGGATGGAACGGAAAATATTTACCAGCGCAGAGAGCGTACGGTAAAGCTTAGCGTTCTCAATGATTTGCCCAGGACGCGTAACGTACAGCAATACGCCAACCGGCAGGCCAATGACAAAACCAAAAAAACCGGACACAAAGGTCATTGCCAGCGTTTCCCATACGCCGCGAACCAGCAGCCACATCATCGGCTCAGACATAACCCAGTACCTCTACTTTTACATGGTGTTCCTGCAGCCAGTTAATGGCTGCTTGTGTATCTTCCTGTGTGCCGTGCATTTCAGTCAGCATGATGCCGAACTTCACGCCGCCGGCGTAATCCATCTGCGCGCTAATAATGTTGTTATTTACATTAAAGCGACGGGCCGTCTCAGAGAGTAATGGCGCATCGACCGAATGACCGGTGAACTCCATGCGCAGCATTGGCACGCTGTCGGCCTGCGGCTCTGCTTTTAAACGTTCCAGATAATCTTCCGGGATATCCAGATGCAGAGTGGACTGGATAAACTTCTGTGCCAGCGGCGTTTTCGGATGAGAGAAAACTTCGCTGACGGTGTCTTGCTCAATCAGTTCACCATTACTGATGACCGCCACGCAGTCACAAATGCGTTTTACAACGTCCATCTCATGGGTAATCAGCAGAATGGTGAGACCCAGACGACGGTTAATGTCTTTCAGCAGCTCCAGAATCGAACGCGTGGTTGCAGGGTCGAGTGCGCTGGTGGCTTCATCGCACAGCAACACTTTGGGATTACTTGCCAGCGCACGAGCGATCGCCACTCGCTGTTTTTGTCCACCGGAAAGGTTGGCCGGATAGCTATCGTGCTTGTCGCCAAGACCGACTAAATCCAGCAGTTCTGTTACACGGCGTTTGATCTCGTCTTTTGGTGTGTTATCCAGTTCCAGCGGCAGCGCGACGTTGCCAAATACGGTACGGGAAGAGAGCAGGTTAAAGTGCTGGAAAATCATGCCGATTTGACGGCGAGCTTTGGTCAACTCGGACTCTGAAAGCGAGGTCAGTTCCTGACCGCCGACCTGAACGCTGCCTTCGGTTGGGCGTTCAAGTAAGTTAACGCAGCGGATAAGCGTACTTTTACCGGCACCGGAGGCGCCAATGACGCCATAAATCTGCCCGGCAGGAACGTGCAGGCTGACATTATTTAGCGCCTGAATGGTGCGAGTCCCCTGCTGGAACACTTTGGTGATATTCGAAAGTTTAATCATTGGTTATTTATTATCGTAATTAAGTTAGCCGTGGCATTTTCGTCTGTCTGGGACGGTCAAGGCCGTCAACAAGATGGATGTTAAGGCATCCAGACGTCTAAATCAATCTAGCTTTGCACGATGAGCACTTTCTTGCCCGCCGAAACATGCGATACTAGAGCCACATGCCTTATTCAGGAGCTATAAAAGGTGGCAAAGTCTGTACCTGCAATTTTTCTCGACCGTGATGGCACCATTAATGTGGACCACGGTTACGTACATGAGATTGACGAGTTCGAGTTTATCGACGGTGTTATTGATGCCATGCGTGAACTTAAAAATATGGGTTACGCGCTAATTGTGGTGACGAACCAGTCTGGTATCGCGCGCGGTAAATTTACCGAGGCTCAGTTTGAAACGTTGACCGAATGGATGGACTGGTCGCTGGCCGATCGCGACGTTGATCTGGATGGTATCTACTATTGCCCGCATCATCCGCAGGGTACCGTAGAAGAGTATCGTCAGGTCTGCGATTGCCGTAAACCGCATCCCGGGATGCTGATTTCCGCCCGCGACTTCCTGCACATCGATATGGCTGCTTCTTATATGGTAGGCGACAAAATAGAAGATATGCAGGCGGCGGCAGCTGCGAATGTTGGAACCAAGGTACTGGTGCGCACGGGCAAACCCGTCACGCCGGAAGCAGAAAATGCGGCAGATTTGGTTATAAATAGTCTGGCAGACCTGCCAATGGCGATAAAAAAGCAGCAAAAGTAAGCGTTGTGGGTAAAAGGTGAGCGGTTGAAACAAAAAAGCATTTTTCCGCTTGTCTTCCTGAGTCGACTCCCTATAATGCGCCTCCATCGACACG
>NZ_SZXM01000009.1:0-2410 GCF_005281355.1 Citrobacter sp. wls615
GGGGTGACTGCGTACCTTTTGTATAATGGGTCAGCGACTTATATTCTGTAGCAAGGTTAACCGTATAGGGGAGCCGAAGGGAAACCGAGTCTTAACTGGGCGTTAAGTTGCAGGGTATAGACCCGAAACCCGGTGATCTAGCCATGGGCAGGTTGAAGGTTGGGTAACACTAACTGGAGGACCGAACCGACTAATGTTGAAAAATTAGCGGATGACTTGTGGCTGGGGGTGAAAGGCCAATCAAACCGGGAGATAGCTGGTTCTCCCCGAAAGCTATTTAGGTAGCGCCTCGTGAACTCATCTTCGGGGGTAGAGCACTGTTTCGGCTAGGGGGTCATCCCGACTTACCAACCCGATGCAAACTGCGAATACCGAAGAATGTTATCACGGGAGACACACGGCGGGTGCTAACGTCCGTCGTGAAGAGGGAAACAACCCAGACCGCCAGCTAAGGTCCCAAAGTCATGGTTAAGTGGGAAACGATGTGGGAAGGCACAGACAGCCAGGATGTTGGCTTAGAAGCAGCCATCATTTAAAGAAAGCGTAATAGCTCACTGGTCGAGTCGGCCTGCGCGGAAGATGTAACGGGGCTAAACCATGCACCGAAGCTGCGGCAGCGACACTATGTGTTGTTGGGTAGGGGAGCGTTCTGTAAGCCGTTGAAGGTGTCCTGTGAGGGATGCTGGAGGTATCAGAAGTGCGAATGCTGACATAAGTAACGATAATGCGGGTGAAAAACCCGCACGCCGGAAGACCAAGGGTTCCTGTCCAACGTTAATCGGGGCAGGGTGAGTCGACCCCTAAGGCGAGGCCGAAAGGCGTAGTCGATGGGAAACAGGTTAATATTCCTGTACTTGGTGTTACTGCGAAGGGGGGACGGAGAAGGCTATGTTGGCCGGGCGACGGTTGTCCCGGTTTAAGCGTGTAGGTGTGTGTTCCAGGTAAATCCGGTTCACTTTAACACTGAGGCGTGATGACGAGGTACTACGGTGCTGAAGTGACAAATGCCCTGCTTCCAGGAAAAGCCTCTAAGCATCAGGTAACACGAAATCGTACCCCAAACCGACACAGGTGGTCAGGTAGAGAATACCAAGGCGCTTGAGAGAACTCGGGTGAAGGAACTAGGCAAAATGGTGCCGTAACTTCGGGAGAAGGCACGCTGATATGTAGGTGAAGCGGTTTACCCGTGGAGCTGAAATCAGTCGAAGATACCAGCTGGCTGCAACTGTTTATTAAAAACACAGCACTGTGCAAACACGAAAGTGGACGTATACGGTGTGACGCCTGCCCGGTGCCGGAAGGTTAATTGATGGGGTTATCCGTAAGGAGAAGCTCTTGATCGAAGCCCCGGTAAACGGCGGCCGTAACTATAACGGTCCTAAGGTAGCGAAATTCCTTGTCGGGTAAGTTCCGACCTGCACGAATGGCGTAATGATGGCCAGGCTGTCTCCACCCGAGACTCAGTGAAATTGAACTCGCTGTGAAGATGCAGTGTACCCGCGGCAAGACGGAAAGACCCCGTGAACCTTTACTATAGCTTGACACTGAACACTGGTCCTTGATGTGTAGGATAGGTGGGAGGCTTTGAAGTGTGGACGCCAGTCTGCATGGAGCCATCCTTGAAATACCACCCTTTAATGGCTGGTGTTCTAACGTGGGCCCGTAATCCGGGTTGCGGACAGTGTCTGGTGGGTAGTTTGACTGGGGCGGTCTCCTCCCAAAGAGTAACGGAGGAGCACGAAGGTTAGCTAATCCTGGTCGGACATCAGGAGGTTAGTGCAAAGGCATAAGCTAGCTTGACTGCGAGAGTGACGGCTCGAGCAGGTGCGAAAGCAGGTCTTAGTGATCCGGTGGTTCTGAATGGAAGGGCCATCGCTCAACGGATAAAAGGTACTCCGGGGATAACAGGCTGATACCGCCCAAGAGTTCATATCGACGGCGGTGTTTGGCACCTCGATGTCGGCTCATCACATCCTGGGGCTGAAGTAGGTCCCAAGGGTATGGCTGTTCGCCATTTAAAGTGGTACGCGAGCTGGGTTTAGAACGTCGTGAGACAGTTCGGTCCCTATCTGCCGTGGGCGCTGGAGAATTGAGGGGGGCTGCTCCTAGTACGAGAGGACCGGAGTGGACGCATCACTGGTGTTCGGGTTGTCATGCCAATGGCACTGCCCGGTAGCTAAATGCGGAAAAGATAAGTGCTGAAAGCATCTAAGCACGAAACTTGCCCCGAGATGAGTTCTCCCTGAGACTTTAAGTCTCCTGAAGGAACGTTGAAGACGACGACGTTGATAGGTCGGGTGTGTAAGTGTAGCGATACATTGAGCTAACCGATACTAATGAACCGTGAGGCTTAACCTTACAACGCCGAAGCTGTTTTGGCGAAGAGACAGATTTTCAGCCTGATACAGAT